>JAWOAW010000090.1:0-4760 GCA_046498345.1 Thermoplasmatota archaeon | reverse complement strand
CAACAACGATACCTGAAGAAAAACACCCGCCGCAACTACCACCGACACGTCAAACAGTGCCTGAACTGGATCCGCGACAACACTGACACGGTCGACACTGACAATCTTGACGAACACGATCTCGGCGCCTATCAAGCATATTGCAACGACACCTACAAGCAAAACGGGAACGTCGGACGGCTACACGCCGTCAACAACTTCACCTGCAAGTTTCTGGACCGAGAAGACCTCCGCGTCCAGGTTCCCCCGCCGATCGCCGTCAACAAACCCGTGTTGAGCGAGAAAGTGCTCAAGCGATACATCGCTGCTGCCGACAACCCCCTGGAATATGCCATCGTCATCCTCCAGATCGATGGCCTGCTCCGACCGACCGAAATCGTGGAGCTCAAGATCAGCAACATCGATTTCGACAACCGAATGCTCTACATCGACGACAGCAAAACAGGCGACAACTACATCATCATGAGCCCCCGGCTCATGCTCTCGCTGCACGACTCCCTCCGCTACCGATATCCACCTAAACGAGCCGAAGACCAAGACCGACTGTTCATCATCGACAAAGGCAGCCACACCGGCCTTGCACCCCAGACGGGACGCGGCGACTATGTCTACAATGCCACCAAACGCATCGCAGCCCGCGCCGGCTTCGAACGACCCGTCTACCCGTACCTGATCAAGCCCTCGGTGATCACCAACAACTTCAACAACCAGGTCAACCCGAAGATTATCCAGCGCAAGGCACGCCACAAGCGTATCGAGAGCACCCTCCGCTATGACCATACCACCGACGCGATGGTGATGGAGCACTGGGATAAAATGCAGCCGGATGTGCAGGTCCCGCAGGACGATCCCGTGGCACGCAAACCGGTGGATCAGCAACCGGTGGAAAGCACCCCCGCGGACGGTTCATCGGCAGATCAAAACCCGCGCAAAACGTGCTCAATACTAGTAGACCACGAGCCTGACGGCCAAAAAAAGGATTATTTACAGCACAACCTCGATCGGTACCTCAACACGGCGTAACGACGAACCATTTCTTCATGGAATCAGGCGCAACGGTCTTACCAGCACCGACAATAGCTCGTGATATATAGCGCGGTCACTAGCACGCCAAGCTAGTGATAATCCGCAAGGGCTAGTGGTCTAGGGGTTATGACGTCGCCCTTACGAGGCGAAGGTCGCCGGTTCAAATCCGGCCTAGCCCATTTTTAGGGGGATGTGGCGTTGACCTGTATCTGGCCGGGTGGCCCCTTGGCGAGGATGTCTATCCGCCGTCGTTCGTGCGGCTCCAGGTGTTCGAGGTGGAAGGTCGCCCGTCGGTCGTTTATCATGCCGCCGTCGGTGAGGCGGGTGGTGCCGAGGTCGTATATTTTCCATCCCTTGATGATGCCGGGCGAGGTGTCCACCGTGATGGCTGTGTCGATGGGCATGCTGTCGTCCTGGGTGATGATGATGGCGGCGATGCTGCGGTCGTCGTCGCACGGCCAGTCGGGGAGGTCTTCTGGCGCCGGGCTGTCTGTTTCTTCGTCTAAGGGTATGGGGGTTCCGTTGCTGCAGCGGTACCGGAATATCTGGATGTGTGTCATTGTGGGATGAGGATGCAGCGGGGTATTAATCTTTTTGCCCCGCCGCGGGAGGGAGTTGTAACCGAAAACGTTTAGAACATGGCTTTAATAAGGGTACGTGCGAGCCCCGTGGTGTAATGGTTAGCATAAGAGGCTCTGGACCTCTTGACGGCAGTTCGAATCTGCCCGGGGCTGTCCTTTCGCCTGCCGTGTGGCGGGCGTGGCGTGCGAGGGAGACTGACCATGGAGACATCTGATTCCGAGGGCCGTGATTTCATCCGTACCATCATCGACGAGGACCTGGAGACCGGGACATATGACGGGCGGGTGCACACCCGGTTTCCGCCGGAGCCCAACGGGTACCTGCACATCGGGCATGCGAAGTCCATCTGCCTGAACTTTGGTATCGCGGAGGAGTACGGCGGGAAATGCAACCTCCGGTTTGATGACACCAATCCTATCAAGGAGGCGGAGGAATATGTGGAGTCCATCATCGAGGACGTCCGGTGGCTGGGCTTTGACTGGGAGGACCGGCTGTTTTTTGCCTCCGACTACTATGACCAGATGTATGATTACGCGGTGCAGCTGGTGGAGCAGGGAGACGCCTACGTGGACGATCTGGCGGCTGAGGAGATACGTCGCTACCGGGGGACGCTGACCACGCCGGGGAAGAACAGTCCCTATCGGGACCGGGCGGTGGAGGACAACCTGGACCTGCTGGAGCGGATGAAAGCCGGCGAATACGGGGACGGCGAGAAGGTGTTGCGGGCCAAGATCGACATGGGGCATCCCAACATGAACATGCGGGACCCGGTGATGTACCGGATATTGCATGCCTCGCATCATCGGACGGGCGACAAGTGGTGTATCTATCCCACCTATGACTGGGCGCATGGCCTCGAGGATTCCATCGAGCAGATTACGCATTCCATCTGTACGCTGGAGTTTGAAAACCATCGTCCCCTGTATGACTGGTTCCTCGACCGCCTGGATGTCTATCATCCGCAGCAGATAGAGTTCGCGCCGCTCAGCCTGACGCATACCGTGATGAGCAAGCGGATGCTCCGAAGTCTGGTTGAAGCCGGCCGTGTTGACGGGTGGGATGACCCGCGGCTCCCGACGATACGGGGCATGCGCCGCCGTGGCTATCCGCCGGCTGCCATCCGCGCGTTTTGCAGCCGTGTCGGGGTGTCGAAGACGCTGAGCACCATTTCCCTCGAGTTTTTGGAGCACTGCGTCCGGGAGCAGCTCAACCGGACGGCGACCCGGTACATGGGCGTGCTGCATCCGCTTCGCCTGGTCATCGAGAATCTGCCGGAGGGCGAGGTGCAGATGATGGACGTGGTGAACAACCCGGAGAACCCCGGGGCGGGCGTCCGGCAGGTGCCGTTTTCCCGGGAGGTGTACATCGAGCGCGGCGACTTCCAGCTGGAGCCGTCGAAAAAGTTTTATCGGCTGGCGCCGGGCCGCGAGGTCCGCCTGCGGAACGCCTACCTGGTGACCTGCCACGACGTGGTCAAAGAGGACGGGGAGGTCGTCGAGCTTCGCTGCACCGTGGACCCGGAGAGCAAGGGGGGCGACGCCCCGGATGGACGGCGGGTGAAGGCCACGCTGCACTGGGTGCCCGCGATGCATGCAACTGAGGCGGAGTTCCGGATTTATAACAAGTTGTTCGATGTGGAGGACCCGGCCGGCGAGGAGGACGACTTCCGGGAGTATCTCAACCCGGATTCGCTGGAGGTGGTATCGCATGCGATGGTTGAACCGGCGGTATGCGAGCTCACCCCCTTCGACCGGTTCCAGTTCCTGCGCCTCGGCTATTTCTCCATTGACCCCGATACCACCGACGACCATCTGGTTATCAACCAGACGGTGGAGCTCCGCGACACCTGGGCCCGGATAAAAAAGCAGCGTCAGCAGTAGGCGTTATTCGTGTATCTCTCCTTTTTCGACGACGTTGACCACCACGTTTTTTATCCGCTCGACGGCGCGCGCGGCCTCCCCGAGTTCTTTGTCGACGTCCTCCGACGTTTTGAGGTGGGCCAGCTCGAGGTTGCCCTCGGCGATGCAGATGGGGTTGAAAAAATAGTGGGCGGTGTCCCGCTTGAAGCAGAGTTCTTCTTCGAGCGCCCGCTGTTTTTCGTCGCTGAGCATGCCCACCAGGGCGGCGACGATGACGAAGAGCATGGCCTCTATCACGCTGGAGAAAATCTCTTCCTGCGAACTCCCTGTTAGCATGGCGATGGCGGTGACCGCGCCTCCGAGAAAGACGGCGATGGCGACGCCTTTTTTGCCCCACCAGAACGCGCCGAGTACGATGGGCAGGTACAGGAAATGCATGTAGAAGACGTATTCCTCGAGCTCTGACTGGTACACCGATATCAGGAACAGCGAAAACGCCACGAGGAACACGACCGTGAGTGCCTTGACGGTTTCCTCCAGCCGTTCGCCTAGAAAGCCGCCTTCAGGCTGATACGACGTGCCCATGCTATCGGGGCATAAGTGCCTGCAACCTATTTAAAACATTCTTTTTTATCGGAGGGATGCCATGGCTGCATCGGGGAGCTCCCTCTCGATGGCCATGAGACGGTTGTATTTCGCGGTGCGCTCCCCCCGGCAGGGCGCCCCTGATTTTATCTGGCAGGTGCCCAGTCCCACGGCGAGGTCGGCGATGAAGGCGTCGCAGGTGTCCCCGGAGCGATGGCTGACCATGACCCGGTAGCCGCTGTCCTGGCAGCGCTGTGCAACCTGGATGGTCTCGGTGAGCGTCCCGATCTGGTTGGGCTTGAGCAGCAGGGCGTTGCAGGCCCCCTGTTCGATGCCCCGGCTGAGCAATGCCTCGTTGGTGACGAAGATGTCGTCTCCCACTATCTGGACGCGGTCGCCCAATGCCTCGGTCATCGCCACGAAGCCCTCCCAGTCGTCCTCCGCGAAGCCGTCCTCTATGGACACGATGGGATATGCCTCGCTGAGCTGCTCGTAGTAGGCCAGCAGCTCCTCCCGGGTATGCCATCGCCCCAGCTCGTAGCGTCCCTTATGGTAAAAGCTGGTGGCGGCGGCGTCCAGCGCCAGGGCCATCTCGCCCTCGTACCCGTTTTTCTCGATGGCCTCCATGACAAGGTCGAGTGCCTCCTCTGTGCTCCGGAGCGGCGGGGCGAATCCGCCCTCGTCTCCCACGTTGACGCCGGGGCTGCC
>JAWOAW010000065.1:0-2764 GCA_046498345.1 Thermoplasmatota archaeon | reverse complement strand
AAGCAGCGCCATGGCAACCCGGGGCGGAGGAGCGCGAGCTATACCCGGCAGTCCCGGTTTGCGGGCTCCGATCGGCAGATACGGGGCGCCGTTGTCAGGATGCTGCTTGCCGCGCCAGGTGTAACCCGGCGGGAGCTCGCTGATGCCGTTGATGCAGATGCGGCCCGTGTTCTCGACATCGTTGACAGGCTCCGCGGGGAGCACATGGTCCTTGAGCGGGGGAGCCGGCTGCACATCCCGCGGAAACGTTAACAATTGAAAACATTTTTATGTGCGGTGGCGTTCATCGTCATATCATGACAGAAAAGAAAATGACCGCCCGGTTTCTCGAGGACGCATTCTCCGGCGAAAGCCAGGCCCACCTGAAATACCAGCTTTTTGCGGACATCGCCGCCAAGCAGGGCATGCCCAACATCGCCCGCATGTTCCGCTCCATAGCGTATGCCGAGCTCGTCCACGCCCGCAATCATTACAAAGCATTGGGCGAGATGGGCGACACCGAGGACAACCTAGCCACGGCGGTCGACGGCGAAACCTTCGAGATAGAGGAGATGTACCCCGTGTACAAGCAGACCGCCGGGATGCAGGGTGACGAGCAGGCCGAGCGAGCCATGCATTACGCGCTGGAAGCAGAAAAAATCCACGCCGAGCTGTACAAGGCGGCACGGGAAGCCGCCATGGAGGGAAATGACATCGACCTTGACACCGTGTACATCTGCCCCGTCTGCGGCCACACCGTCGTCGGCAATGCTCCCGACTGCTGCCCGATATGCGGCGTCAAAGGAGAACGCTTCACCGCGTTCGAGGCATAGCCATGGTCCGCGACATCATCCAAAAACGGCGGGCGTACCGCTCGCTGGCCCCGGCCGAGATAACCCGGGAGCTCATAGAGGACCTGGCGGAATCCGCCCGCCTGGCGCCCTCCTGCTTCAACAACCAGCCCTGGCGCTACGTGTTCGTCCACGACGACGACATGCTGGAAAAAATGCATGGGGCACTGTCCACGGGCAACGAATGGGCGACCCGGGCGTCGATGATCATCGCCGTGTACTGCCGGGAGGACGACGACTGTGTCATCCACGACCGCCAGTATTATCGCTTCGACACCGGCCTGGCCACCGGGTTTCTCATCCTTCGCGCGACGGAGCTCGGGCTGGTGGCGCATCCCATCGCCGGGTACAGCCCCTCCAAGGTCAGCGACATCCTGGATATTCCCGACGGCTACCAGGTCATCACCCTGGTCATCGTGGGCCGGCATGCAGACGACCTGAGCCCGTTGCTCACGGACAAGCAGCGCGCCGCCGAGCAGAAAAGGCCGGAACGAAAGCCATTCGACGCGGTGGCGTCCATCGACCGATATGAGCCCCCGGAATAACGGCACGGCCAACCGGCTCATCCACGAGCAGAGCCCCTACCTACAGCAGCATGCCCATAACCCCGTCGACTGGCATCCATGGAGCGAGGAGGCCTTCCGCCGCGCCCGAGAAGAAGACAAGCCCATTTTTCTGTCCATCGGCTACTCCACCTGCCACTGGTGCCACGTCATGGCCGAGGAATCATTCGAGGACGAGGAGGTGGCAGCGCTGCTCAACGACACCTTCATCTGCATAAAGGTCGACCGGGAGGAACGCCCCGACGTCGACGCGGTATACATGACCGCCGCCCAGGCCATCACGGGCACCGGCGGCTGGCCGCTCACCGTCTTCCTGACCCCGGACAGGCAGCCGTTCTACGCCGCCACCTATCTGCCCAAGCATGCGCGCTACGGGCAGCCCGGGCTCATGGAAATCGTGCCCCGCATCCGGGAGCTCTGGGACACCGACCGCGAGGAGCTGCTCGCCACGGCCGGCCGCATAGCCACCGCGCTGCAAAACCTGTCGCTCCCATCCGAGGGGCTCCCCGACAAAGACTCGCTCGACGAGGGCTACCGCCGGCTCCGCGAGCAGTTCGATTCCGTGCACGGCGGCTTCGGCAGCGCTCCAAAATTTCCCACGCCCCATCGCCTGCTGTTCCTCCTCCGATACTGGCGCCGCACATCCGAGCATGAAGCACTGGACATGGTCGAGGCGACGCTGCAGGCCATGCACGACGGCGGCATGTACGACCACCTGGGCGGCGGCTTCCATCGATATGCGACAGATGCAGCATGGCATGTCCCCCACTACGAAAAAATGCTGTACGACCAGGCCCTGCTCACCCTTGCCCATCTCGAAGCATATCAGGCCACCGGGCGGCAGCGCTACGCCGACGTTGCCGCTGATACCCTGGACTACGTGCTCCGGGACATGCAGCATCCCGACGGGGGCTTCCACTCGGCGGAGGACGCGGACACGCCCGACGGCGAAGGCGCCTTCTACCGCTGGAACAGACAGGACATCGAAGCCATCCTCGGGGACCA
Source organism: Thermoplasmatota archaeon (assembly GCA_046498345.1). GTDB lineage: Archaea > Thermoplasmatota > E2 > UBA202 > DSCA01 > CAZESS01. Next base: position 366 of record JAWOAW010000065.1, on the reverse strand, counting down.
GGCAGCGCTGTTCCTGCAGTCCTACGACGTGTCGGACGAGGGAACCCTGCATCGCATCGCCACGGCGGAGCAGCTGGCAGGCAAGCATGACATCTCAAAACAGGAGGTATCCCGCCGGCTGGCCCAGGCCCGCCGGACGCTTCTCGAGGCACGTGACACGCGTGACCGGCCGGCCCGGGACGACAAAATCCTGGCCGACTGGAACGGCCTCATGATGGCGGCGCTGGCCCGGGCGGGGCAGGTGCTCGACGACACGCGGTATACCCAGGCCGGGGAGCAAGCCATGGCGTTCATCTGGCGGCATCTCCAGGCAGACGGGGGCATACTCCATCGATACCGGGGCGGCCACGTCATGGAGCAGCGGTT
>JAWOAW010000034.1:0-5856 GCA_046498345.1 Thermoplasmatota archaeon | reverse complement strand
GAATTCTATTAAGTACCTTAAGGATTCAGATGAAAATCTAATTCTTATGAATCAACTCCATCAAGGCAAGTTACTTAATACTTTACTTAATATTAATAATGATCTAAATAATGATAGTTATGTTTCAATTAGTGAAGCGAAAGTAATTCTAGAGGGTTTTTATTCTAGAGAACATCCTGATTTAGCATATTTTGAAAAGCCTAAAGGAATAGGTAATAAAACTTTCTTAGGAGATATACACTACACGAATAACTGAATGTGAAGCTGGCTAACATTTTTAGAAAACTACTTACAGCGCCGCCAGATAAAGCAACAGAACATCGAGGCAGAGAGCATGGACATCGCATGGTTCACCGACACCTGGCTCCCGACGCGGGACGGCGTCGTCACCTCGCTGCAGAGCTTCAAAAAAGAGCTCGAAAAGCGTGGGCATCGCGTGTATCTCTTCGCCCCCGGCAGAGAGAACCATGACGATCTGGATGAAAACATTTTTTACTACAAAGGACGGACGTTCCGGGGCTACCCGAGCTACCGGGTGCCGCCGGTGCGCTCGCTGCTGACGCGGCGGACCGAGCGCCACATCGACAGGATACAGCCCGACATTGTCCATTCACATGGCCCCGCTGTCATGGGCGTCCACGCCATAAAGGCCGCCCGCAACTGCGATGCACCATTGCTTTTCACCTATCATACCATGCTCGAGGACTCCCTCCACTTTGTCACCCCGTCGCCTTCACTGCAGGCCGTCGTCGGGCGCTTGCTCCGCACCTGGCTCCGCTGGTACTTCCACCGCTGCCAGGGCATCGTCGCGCCCAGCCGTGCCGCGGCGGAGGAAATCAGCCGCTACACCGATGGCTCCATCGAGGTCGTCCCCACGGGCATCGACCTCGAGCGCTTCCAGCAGACCGACGGAAAAACGGTGCGGCAACGGCACGACCTCGACGGGCCGGTCATCCTGCACGTCGGCCGGATCGTCCAGGAGAAAAACCTCGACCTGCTCATCCGGGCGGCGCCCCGCATTCTTGAAGAGAGACCGGATGCGACGTTCATCATCGTCGGCACCGGGCCCTACGCCGACGTGGTGCAGCGGCATGTCGAACAGCAGGGGCTAACGGAGCATTTCACGTTCACCGGGTTCGTCCCCGACGAGGCACTGCCGGACTATTATGCAGCGGCGGATGTCTTCGCGTTTCCCTCGACATATGAGACGCAGGGGATCGTCGCCGTAGAGGCCATGGCCACCGGCACGGCGGTCGTCGCCGCACGGGCGCGCTCCCTCCCCGAGCTCATCCAGGACGGCAAAACGGGCTTCCTGTTCACGCCCGGCGACACAAAAGCACTGGCCGACGCCATCCTCAAAGCACTGGATGCAGATGTAGCAGCGGCGGCGAAACAGACAGCGGAGCGGTTCTCCCGGGAGCGGTGCACCGAACGGCTCATCAGCTATTACGAGCGGTTTCTATGAGCATCGAATGCACGTTTACCCTGGAATATGGCAGCGCCACGGAGGCGGAGGCGGTAGCCGCATCGCTGGAGCCGGACAGCCAGGGCTACCTCGAGCTGACGGTTGCGGGCTGCACCGTGACCGCCGTCGCCCATGCCAAAACGATACCGTCGTTGCTGCACACAATCAACGACTTTCTGTCCTGCCTGAGCGTGGCGGAGAAAATAGGGAAAGGATTAAAATAAATACGCTGCTATGCGGCTATGCACTTCGACCTCGAATGCACCTTTACGCTGAGCAAGCCCGTCGAACAGCGCAGCGACGTCGAAACATTTCTCGCCGGCTTTGTAGCGGAGGCCAACGACGACCTTTTGCAGCGGGGCGCCCGGGACTGCGGCCCGGACATAACGGACTGGACGCTGCACGGCGAGGCGATAGACATGCGCATCGTGTCCACCGGGAATGTGCGCAGCCACGAGGGAGCGTTGCGCATCAAGAAGGCGCTGGCCCGGGAGCTCGGCCAGCGGTTTCACGTCGGCATCCGGAATCTTCTACTGCGACGCTACACGGTAACCATGGAGCTCGACCCCTCGCCCCTGCACGACATATCGATTCCCTTCGCCACGCTTGAAGTCGACGGCTCAGCGGCGCATATGGTCATCGAGGACCGGGAGGAGGCGTTTCTCCGGAACAACTACGTCGACCGGATGGTCAACCGGGTGCAGGAGAAAGCCTCGATGCAACATTACGAGGGCAAAAAGGAATACTGGGAGCAGCTCTGGCGCTCCCCGGAAAAGAAGCCAGTCTGGCGGCGCGATCCCTCCGAGGCGATGCAGGAGCGCGGCTGGCTCACGCTGGGGGAGACCAAGGGCAAATGGTTCTACTATCCTCCGGCAGCGGCGGTCATGCGCGCTCTGGAACGGCTGGCCATCGACGAGGTCATAGCGAAGCTGGGCTTTCAGGAGGTCGTCGAGCCCATGCACGTCTCGCTTGACTTCTGGCTATCCACCGGCCACCTGGAGGGCATGCCCCAGGAGATGTACTACACCTGCGAGCCCGCCACCCGGGACACAGATGCGTGGGAGCGCTTCGTCGACCTGGTCAAGATCACCCGTGAGATACCGGATGAGGAGCTGCAGCGCAACCTCAAAAACGTTCGGGCGGGCGTCTGCTACGCGCAGTGCCCCAACATCTACGCGGCCATGGCCGGGAAAACCATCGCTGATGCATCGCTGCCCGTTCTGCTCTACGACCGGTCGGTGCCCAGCAACCGCTACGAGTCCGGCGGCCGACATGGCATCGAACGGGTCGACGAGTTCCACCGGATAGAGATACTCTACATCGGCACCCGGGAGCAGCTGCTCGAGCTCCGGGAAAAGCTCATGGAGCGCTACCGCCACGTGTTCAACGAGATACTCGACCTGGAATGGCGGATGGCCCGGGTGACCCCGTTCTACCTGCAGCAGGCCGGCATCCACGGCCAGGCAATGGAGGACCAGGGAACCGTCGACTTCGAGGTCTGGCTGCCCTACCGGGGCGACCGCGACATGGAATGGCTGGAGATACAGAACATTTCCATCGTCGGCGACAAGTACACCGAGGCCTTCAACATAAAGGGACAGACATCGGAGCTGTGGTCGGGCTGCAGCGGCATCGGGCTGGAGCGATGGATGGTCGCCTTCCTCTCCCAGAAGGGACGTCATCCCGACAAATGGCCGGAGGGTTTCCGCCGATATCTGCCCGAGCTCCCCGACATGCCCGAGTTCCTCTGACCAACATTTAAATAGCACTGCCATGTTATAAAGGAGAAATAGATTATGCTGTGGATACTGGCCGGCATCATAGCCATTATTTTTCTCATCGGATGCTCCGCGTTTTTTTCCGGCTCCGAGATGGCCTTCGTCTCAGTCAGCCGCGCCTCCATCCGGGACAAGGCCAACCGGGGCAACCCGCGGGCGAAGACCCTTGAACGGCTGCTGGACACGCCCGACGAGGTGGTGAGCGCCATCGTGGTGGGCAACAACATCGTCAACATCTCCGCTTCGGTCATCGCCGGCTCGATAGCCACGGCGGTGTTCGGGGACATCGGCATCGGTATCGCCACCGCGGTCATGACCCTGCTCATCGTCATCTTCAGCGAGGTCACCCCCAAGGCGTTCGGCATCAACAACGAAAAAATGGCCCTCCGCATCTCCCGCACCCTCCAGATAATAACCAAAATTTTCTATCCCGTCTCCGTCTTTCTGACCGCCGTATCCAACAAGATCATCGGGCTCACCCCGGGCAGGGAAAAACGCAGCACCGCGGTCACCGAAGAAGAGATTCGGGCGATGCTCGAAATCGGCGAAGAGGAGGGCACCATCAAGGGCGACGAAAAAGAAATGGTCAACGAAATCCTGGACTTCGACGACACCATCGCCTGGGAAGTGCATGTACCGCGAAACGACATCGTGTTCCTCCACCAGGATGACACCATCGCCGACCTGGTGAAAACCTCGATAGAGACGGGCTACTCCCGCTTCCCCGTCTACCGGGACACCATCGACGACATCGTCGGGCTCGTACACGTCAAGGACACCCTCGACATCGACGACATGGACCAGCCCGTCGACGGCATCCTCCGGGATATCCTCAAGATACGGGCCGGCATGAAAGCCGACGACGTGCTCCGGGAGATGCAGCGCCGCAAAACCCATCTCGCCGTCCTGCAGGGAAAAGACGGCGACACCCTGGGGCTCATCACGATGGAAGACCTCATCGAGGAAGTATTCGGCGAAATCGCCGACGAGCACGACACACTATGAACCTCGCGGCCCTGCTCTCCGGCGGCAAGGATTCTCTGTATGCGGCATACATCGCGGCCATGTACGGCTGGAACATCACGCATGGAGTGACCATCCGCCCCCGCCGGCTCTCCTGGATGTACCACACCGACAACATCTATCTCGCCGAGGCCATCGCCGACACGCTCGGGCTCCCGCTCATCATGCGCGACACCGAGGGAGAAAAAGAGCAGGAGCTCACCGAGCTACGGGAAGCGCTCACCGGCCTGCCCGTCGACGGCGTGGTCAGCGGGGCCGTAGCCAGCGAATACCAGCGCACCCGCGTCGAGCGGGTCTGCCACCGCCTGCAGCTCAAATCGTTTACCCCGCTGTGGCACAAAAACGGCGAGATGCTGCTCCGTGACATGGTGGCCGCGGGCTTCGACGTGGTCATCGTCGCCGTGGCCGCCATGGGCCTCGGCCAGGCATGGCTGGGCCGCCACCTCGACATGGCGGCGGTAGACGACCTCGTCGAACTGCACAGTCAGTACGGCGTCCATGTCGCCGGCGAAGGCGGCGAATACGAGACCCTGGTGCTCGACTGCCCGCTGTACCATCATCCGCTCACCATCCGGGAAAGCGAGATATCCTGGGACGGCAGCCGGGGGACGCTGCACGTATACGGGCTGGCGCAATCCGCGGACCCGTCGAGATAGACGCCGGCCGGTTCACATATCTACGCCGGCAGCCGTATGCTGTCCAGGGACGCCTTCGACACGTAGGGAACGTAGGCCCCCCGCTGCCGGAAACGCTGGTATCACCGGGCGACCTGGAAGCGAAGAACGGCGTGGTCAAGGGTCAACACGAGCTTTTCCGCATCTTGAAGCCAGTCCATGGTGTCCTCGTGTGCGGCGGTCACGGCGGGTCGCTGCGGGACGCCGCTGACATATCGTCCCAGGAAGTCGACGTATACGGCCCGGCAGCAGGTTTCCATATCAACCGGGACATATCTCCTCTTTCACGGCCATTGTCCATCCCGATGGGCCCACGCCGCCGGCCCATGGATATGCGTCGGAGGCATATGAGCCGTCGGGCCGGGCGACAAGGTAGGGTCGGTCGACCGCGTCGAGCATGGAGAGATCGTTGGCTGCGTCGCCGATGCCCACAGTCACCCCATCCGGCCCATATCCGCCATGCCGGCCGTGCCCATCGCCATGTATTCCGGCTGGAATTCATGGATCTTCCGGGTGAGCGGCCGGCATGGCGGATATGGGCCGGATGGAAATGCCCTTGCCCGACAACACCATCCCGATGATGACGGGCTGGGGGCCGCACGGGCCGATCGAGATGGGCGGCATGTTCTCTATCGTCAAGGTGCGCGATGGCATCGCCGCCGACGATTACTCCGACCCCGGCTGGTACGACAATCCGCCGGGCGAGCAGGCCTATGAATGGACCGGTGAACTGCCGGAATTCGCGTCCAACACCAGCCCGAACACCGTGTTGACCCCAAGAAACGACCCGAAGGGCTGATACCCCGTCGATGAAACCAAATGAGAATGGAGCCATTTTGTATGATGAAGATGAGCAAGCCTACCGTGTGGACTTTGATATGATTGAAGATATAACCAATCAGCTTTCAGAACAGAT
>JAWOAW010000033.1:0-12699 GCA_046498345.1 Thermoplasmatota archaeon | reverse complement strand
GAACAGCTGATTGTGCTTGTTGGGCGACTTGCCCATGAACTTGGGTGAAGCGCTGTCGACGGTCTCCCGGTAGATGACCGTGGGCTCCGACGTCACGATGTCGACCTTGTGGTCATGGATGAGACGGTGCTCCGTCACCTCGAGATGCAGCTCGCCCATGCCGCTCATCAGGTATTCGCCGGATTCCTCGTCGATGTTGACCACGATCGAGGGGTCGCTTTTCGAGGTGCTCCGCAGGGCTTTCACCAGCTTCGGCAAATCGGAGGGACGCTTGGCCTCCACCTTGACCGTCACCACGGGCTCCGAGATATGCTTGATTTGCTCGAACGCCTCCATGTTCTCCTCGCTGGTGACCGTCGAGCCGGCGATGGCGTCGCGCAGTCCCGTGATAGCCACGATGTTGCCGGCCTCGACCTCCTTGACCGGGATGCGGTCGTTGCCCACCATGATGGCCACCTGCTGCGTCCGGTATTTCTTGGGCATACCGCTGATGTAGACCTCCTCGCCCTCGTGGATGGTGCCGCCGTAGACGCGGCCGAAGGCCACCTCGCCGGCATGGGGGTCCATGATAATCTTGGTGATCATGATGGCCAATGGCCCCTCGGAGTCACAGTTGAGCATGGTCTGGCCCACCTTGGACTCCGGGTCCCCCTTCCATATAACGGGGATACGATATTTCTGCGCCACATCCGGATTGGGCAGATGGTCGATGACCATGTCCAATGCCACCTCGTGAATGGGCAGCCGCTTGGCCAGCTTTTTTTCCTCGTCGTTTTTACAGTAATCGTAGATGTCCTTGAACGTGATACCCGTCTTTTCCATATAGGGCTTCGAGATCGCCCAGTTGTGCAGCGAGCTGCCGAAGATAACGCTGCCGTCCTCCACGCTGACCTTCCAGTTTTCCTTCTCGTAGAGCTCGGGAGCCAGCTTTTTGATGCGGTCGTTGACCTCGTTGATGATGTTGACAAACTGGGCCTGCATCTCGTTGAAATCCATCTTCAGCTCGTTGATGAGCCGGTCGACCTTGTTGACCAGCAGCACCGGCTGCACCTTTTCGCGGAGCGCCTGCCGCAGCACCGTCTCCGTCTGCGGCATCACGCCCTCCACGGCACAGACCACCACGATGCCGCCGTCGACCGCGCGCATGGCTCGGGTGACGTCGCCGCCGAAGTCCACATGGCCCGGGGTATCGATCAGGTTTACCATGTACTCGTCGCCTTCAAACTCGTGCACCATCGACGCCGACGCAGAGTTAATGGTGATACCGCGGTCCTGCTCCTGCTCGTCAAAGTCCAGGGCAAGCTGCTCGCCGGCCAGCTCCTCCGAAATCATGCCGCAGCCGGCCAGCAGGTTATCCGAAAACGTGGTCTTGCCGTGGTCGATATGCGCGATAACGCCGATGTTGCGGATACGGTCCAGGCGCCGGCGCAGCTGATGCGCCTTCTTGACATTCTCTTCCTTTCGTCCCATTTATCTCACCGTGCACTCTTAGCAACCCGTTCTTTTTCGACTTTCTTGTTCACCGCAAACGACGACGGGTCATCGTTCGAGGCCTTGATGATCTCGTCGGCGAGCGCCTGCTCCACGCTCCTCGTGCTCCCCGAAGAAGTGTTGATGGCCCCCTTCCCCAGGTTGCGCAGGGCGATGTCCAGCCGACGCAATGGGGCGGTATCCACGGCCTGCGGCACGTAGATGCCGGACAAAAACAGGCGGGTTGCCTCCTCGCGCGGCGCCGAGTTCTCTATGGCCCGCACCAGTACCTGGATGGGATTCTGGTCGGTCTTCTCGTGGATGACCTCGAACGCATCCTTGACCACGTTGATGGCCTTCATCTTTTTGCCCGTATAGGGGCCGGTCCGCATGAGGTTGTTGATGAGACGTTCGATGATAGAAAGATTGGCTTTTTTGAACCGGCGGTTGGCATGCCGGGCATGCTGATGAATCTGCCTCGAATCGAGGTTCATGTACCGGGCCAGCCCGCGGTCCTCGATGACGATGTCATCGACGTCATACTTGCCGAACAACGGAGGTATTTTTTTCTCAGGCATGATATCAGCGCACCGGTTTCTCCACTTTGCCCCTGACCAGTTCCTTCAGGGAGACATTGTTGACCTTGATAACCTTGAAGCGGACGCCGGGGATGTCGCCATACGATTTCCCCATGGCGCCGCCGATACCCTCGATGAGCACCTCGTCGTGCTCGTCGATAAACGTGATAGCCCGGTCGCCGGGCACGAACGCGGTCACCATCCGGCCGTTCTTGATGAGCTGCACCCTGACACATTTCCGGATAGCCGAGTTCGGCTGCTTCGCCTCGATACCCACTTTTTCTATGACGATGCCGCGTCCCTGCGGAGCTCCCTCCAACGGGTCGGTCCGCTTTTTCAGATCCAGCGCGCGGCGTTTGTAATGCATGTCCGACCAGCGGAACTTCTGGCGGTCGCGTTTCAGCTTCCGAGCTGCGTTCATTCCTTTGCCCATGATTTCACCAATTTGTTCGCTAATATGCTCCTCCTATTTAATCATAACGGGTATGACCACGGAGCAACGCAGGTAGCAATGCAACACCCACATTTATAAATTGCTGTCGTCTTTCACCGTGACACCATGAAACGGGTCACGCTCATGGACGGACGGATACAGGCCGCGGCACACGTCGCCTCACCCGAGCGATGGATCATCTGCTCCCACGGCCTCTATTCCAGCATGGCCAGCGACAAATACCGCCAGCTGGCGGAGATGGCCAGCCAGCGCGACATCTCGCTGCTCCGGTTCGACCACCGCGGCTGCGGCGACAGCGGCGGGGACTTTGCCGGGTCAACGCTGACCCGGCGGGTCGAGGACATGCAGGCCGCCGTCAGATGGGTGCGGCGGACATACGACGGGGACATCGCCCTGTTCGGCTCCTCGTTCGGGGGCATGGTCTCCATCCTGGCAGCCGACAGCGACATCAAAGCGCTGGCCCTCATGTCCACGCCCCACACAATCGAGGACGACCCGGGGCTCGACGACGCGTTCATGGACGACCTGCAGCAATATAATCTGCTCGAAGCCATTGCAATGGCGCCGCCGGTGCTGGTCATGCACGGGCAAGGCGACGAGCTGGTACCGGTGGCGCATGCCCGGGCGCTGCATCGCCATGCCGGGGCGGAGAAAAAACTGGCTCTGTTCGACACCGACCACCGGTTTTCCGATACGGCGGCCCGGCACCAGGCGCTCACCCTGGCGCTCGACTGGATATCGGCACGTTTTTAGGGTGACCGGCGTTTTTTGAGCTCGGTGACCGTCCGGCAGTCGAGCATGACGATGGCGTAGTCGATGAGCGTTTTGAGCGACGAGGCGAACAGGCCGACGATGACGCCGAAAAGCTGGCCGCCCATGAGCCGCCAGATAACCTCTCCCACGACGGCCGGGATAATCCAGACGGGTACCATAATCTTCCACTCGGGGTGCAGATGGATTTTCATGCAGCTCCATCTGATGTCCGCCCGCCATACGTTATATTTCCGTAGCATCGTACATATCAGCGTCCTTTTTCATGCATGAACATGTTAAATATATAAAAAAACATCGATTTTTGCGACGGCTGCGATACCAGGCTAGCGCAGCGGCGGCGCACGAAAAAAGAGGGCGGGGCGGGAGTTGAACCCGCGTATGCGGATCTGCAGTCCGCCACCTAGCCTCTAGGTTACCCGCCCAGACCGGGGCCGTGCAGAGGTAACATGGAGGAAGTATTTTTAACGTTTTGCTGTCGCGGGCGGCACGGCAACCTTTTTTATGCCGCTCGGGCATGTGGTGTGGATGCCATCGGCCGAGAATATGAGCGAGCGTGGCGCGTCGCCGCTGCCATCCGTGGTACTGGTGTCACTGCCGCTCATCGGATGGTCGCTTGCATTCCCCCTGATAAAGATAGCGCTGGAAGACCTCTCCTGGGTAAACCTGACCATCCTTCGCTTCATCGTGGCCTGCACCGCGCTGCTCGTGCTGCTCGGGGTGCAGCGGCATCGGTTTCCCCGGCCCGCCTGGCGGGAGCTGCCGGGGCTCTTTGTGCTGGGTTTTTTCGGCATCATCGTCTACCATCTCGGTCTCAACTACGGCGAGCAGTATGTGTCGCCGGGCGCGGCCAGCCTCATCGTGGCCACCATTCCCGTTTTTGTGGTCATGCTCGCCGTGGTGTTCCTGGACGAGGAGGTCACCGGCCGGAAGCTGCTGGGCGTCTCGTTGTCGCTGTCGGGCGTGGTGGTGCTCTCCGTGTGGGGAACCGGCACCGCGAGCATCGAGGTCGACTACATGCTGGGCGCCGTCGCGGTGCTCATCGCCGCCGTGATGGGCGCCCTGTACACCGTTGCCGGCAAAAAAATGCTCAGCCGGTATTCGCCGCTGTCGCTGACCGTCTACGCCATGCTGCTCGGCAGCCTGGGGCTGCTTCCCGCCGTCAGCGGGTCGCTGGTCCGGCAGGTGCAGCAGCTTTCATGGCAGACGGCCGGGGCGGTGCTCTTCCTCGGGCTGTTTTCAACCATTGTATCCTACGTGCTCTGGTACATGGCGCTCCACCGGCAGTCGGCTTCGTCGCTGAGCGTGTACCTCTACGTCATCCCGGTGGTCGCCACGGCGCTGAGCTATGTGCTGTTCGACGACGCCGTCACGCCTCTCTACCTGCTGGGCGGGTTCCTGGTCATCGCCGGCGTGGCCATCGTCAACCGGCAGCGGGCGGCCCGGCAGCCCGTCCGGTGAAACAGGGGTCCGCCAATGTTTATAAAACCCGCCGGGTTGAATCGCTACGATGTGTCAGGATGACGAGGTGGTTGCCCATGCCGGGCTCCACCCGGATTTTATGGAGGAAAAACGGTATTTCGAGGACGGGCGGGTGTACGCCGTCCAGGTAGAGCTCAACCTGGCATGCCCGCAGGGCTGCCTGTACTGCTACGCCTCCGACGCTGACCCGCCGGTGAAGGAGATGCCCCGCGAAGATGTCATCGCCATCGTTGATGCGGCCGCCGCTATGGGCGTCCGGGCGATAGACTGGCTGGGAGGCGACCCTCTCGCGCGGGATGACTGGCATGAGCTCATGGAGTACGCACGGCGGCGGGGGCTGACCAACAACATCTGGACCAGCGGCATACCGCTGCAGCATGAGGCGGCGGCCCGGCGGGCGGTCGAGGTCTCCCGGGGCGGCTTCATCTCGGTGCATCTCGACAGCCTCAACGAGGAAGTATACGGCCGGCTGCACACGGGCAGCGCCGCCGGCAAGATACGGGCCATCCTGGCCGGGGTGGACAACGTGCAGGCAGCCGGGAAAAACCCTGAAAACATGGTGAACTGTATTACGTTCACCCGGGCGGTTGCCGGGGATGCGGCCGATACCATCCGATATTTCCACGAGGAAAAAGGCATGCGGACCTGTCTCACCCAGATGTGCCAGACGGGGCTCGCCGAAAACCGGGACGACCTCGTGCCCTCGCTGGAGGAAATAGAGGCTGCCTGCACCGTCCGCGACAGGGTCAACTATCCCGGCTCAGAGCTGTCCATATGCTCCATGGACACCAACAGGTACTACTGCGGCGGCATCATCTGCATAACGGTTGACGGCGACGTCACCCCCTGCTCGGTTATCAGAGAAAGCGTGGGCAACATCCACGAGGAAGCGCTGCAGGACATCGTGGAACGCCATCAGGACACGCTGCTCTTCACCGAGCTCCGGGACGGCGGCGGGCTGCCCGAAGACTGCCGGACATGCATGCACAACGCGGTCTGCTGGGGCTGCCGCGCCGCCGCCTACTACGCCACCGGGGACGTCTGCGGAGCGGACCCCAACTGCTACCGTCGCAAAGGATAAGAAGCGCAGCCGGATGCAAAGAGGTGGATGTATGGCAGAGGGGCAGAAAGAAAAACGGCTTGACTACACCATCGCGGACGTCATCGACATCTACTCCGGCCCGGTCGGCGTGCTCTGGCAGATGCTGATGGGCGAGCAGATACACGTCGGCGGCGAAACGGAAACCATGGCGCTGGCGTCCCGGGCCGGCGTCACCGCTGACAGCCACGTGCTCGACGTGTGCAGCGCGCTGGGCGCCCCGGACCGGCAGCTGGCCGAGCGGTACGGCTGCACCGTGGTCGGGCTGGATGCCACGGAGAAGATGGTCGACGAGGCCAGGCGGCAGGCAGCGGCGGCTGGCCTGACGGACAGGGTATCATTTCGGCTGGGGAACGCGCTGGACATGCCCTTCAAGGAGGAGAGCTTCACGGTGGTCTGGGGCCAGGACGCCTGGTGCTACGTGACCGACAAGGACCGGCTGGTGCAGGAAGCCTACAGGGTGCTGGCGCCCGGGGGTACCATCGCGTTTACCGACTGGCTGCAGGTCGGCGAGATGACACCGGAGGAATGGCAGGAGCTCAACGGGTTCATGGCCTTCCCCTACATGGAGACGTTCGACGGCTACGCGGAGCTGCTCCGGCAGGCGGGCTTCGAGGACGTCGAAGCGGAAGACCATAGCCGGGATTTCGCCCGGCACTGCCACCGCTATCTGGACATGCTCCGCACCGAGCTAAAGAACCAGATTGTGGAGAGCTACGGCAGGGAGATGTACGAGGCAGCCGAGGATGGCCTCCGAAAATGGACGAGGGCAGCCGACGCTGGCATGGTGGGACGCGGCAGCTTCATCGGGAAAAAACCGCGGTAAGGGGCAAGCTTTTTTGTATCCGGGCCTGTTAAAGGGCCAATGCACGGCGGCCGGGAGCAGACGGGCTGCATCCTGTTTTTTGTCAAGTACCCCGAGCAAGGCAGCGTGAAAACCCGGCTGGCCCGGACGCTGCCCGACGGCGTCGCCGTGCAGCTGTACCGGCGGTTCGTGACCGACGTGCTGTCCATGCTCCATGACATCGAGCGGCCGGTCGTCATATGTTATACGCCTCCGGGACGAGCGCAGGCGTTCCGGGACTGGCTGGGCGACGGCTACCGCTATCTGCCACAGCGGGGCGACAACCTGGGTGAACGGCTGCAGCACGGCTTTGTCGATGGCTACGACAGCGGCTACGGCAGCGCCGTCGCCGTTGGCAGCGACAGCCCCGACCTGCCCCCGGCGTTTATACGGGAGGCGTTCGATGGCATCGAAAAAAACCAGGTGGTTATCGGACCGGCCGCGGACGGCGGATACTACCTGATAGGATTCCCCCGGAGCACGTTTATGCCGGCGGCATTCGAAGGCATCGAATGGAGCACGCCGACGGTGTACGCCGAGACGATGCGGAAAATACGGGCAGAACATGCGAGGAATGGCATCCATGTGCTGCCGCCGTGGAAGGACGTCGACACATTCGAGGATCTCCACGAGCTCTACCATCGGAACAGGAAAAGCCCGTATGCGTCGTCGGACACGATGCGCTACATCGCCGAATGCATACTATGACCACCGCCGGTTCGTCGCAGCGCCCCATGCTATCCGTGATGGTGCCATTCCACGCCAGTTTGGACAACCTGGAGGGCATACGGGCCACGGTGGACACGGCACGCCTTCCCACGGAGATCATCTACGTCGTCGATACAGCGCTCTCCGGCATGATGCCCGCCATGCGGGAGCATGAAACCGTCATCTGCATCGAAAACCGGGGGCGGGGATACAATCTCAGGGAGGGAGCCCGGCGGGCCCGGGGGAACGTCATCGTGTTCCTGCACGCTGACACCAGGCTTCCAGATGGATGGGATATGGCCATCAGGGATGCCCTGCATGACGACGGCGTGGCCGGCGGCGCGTTCTCCCTCCGGTTTGACCATGACAGCCTGTTTCTCCGGCTGGTGGTGCTGGCCAGCGACCTGCTCATCCATCTCATGGGCCGGTTTTCGGGCGACCGGGCCATGTTTGTCCGGGCCGGCCTGATGCAGGCGCATCTCGACGTGCTCGACGTGCCCATCATGGAGGACACGGAGCTCTCCATTTTCATGCAAAAGCATGGAAAAACGGTGCTGCTCCCCGGAGAAGCGGTGACCAGCGCTGACGCCTTCGTACGTCACGGGTTCATCCGCAACACGGTGCGGATAATCCTCTGCTCGCTGTGGTACGCCGTCGGCGTCGACCTGCAGGATATCTTCGACTACTATTACCGGAGATGAACGAATGCAGCCGTCCGGGCTTCGCTATCCTTCGGCGTGCTGGAGCGCTTCCTGCGGGAAGGTCGTCTGGCGGTTGTTCTCGGTGTCCCATCCGTCCTCGAAGGTTTCGTAGTGGATGGTCCAGTTTTTGTCCTGCATCTGGTAGTTGAACGTGGCGTTGATGATATCGGAGGTCAGGATGACAATGTCGCCCGCCTGATATTCGTCGGTGATGTCGCCCTCGATGGTGAGCGCCCGCTGCTGCAGCGAGGCAAACTGGACGATGGTGTAGTCGTTGGTTGCGTTGTAGGAAAGATTTTGCAGCTGGTCGGTGATGGTCACGGTGTCGCCTTCGTCGAAGCTTTCCAGGTAGGTGATGGCGGTCATCGTCTGGTTGTCGACGCTCTGGCTGTAGTCGTCCCAGAACTCGGAGAAGGTCATCCCGGAGATGTTCGAGGTGTCGTCTCCTCCGTCATCGCCGCCTGTCTCCCCGGTGTCCTCCGCCTGCTCTATCGTGGACTGGGGCAGCGGGACGCTGGTCTCGTTGGCGGCATCCCAGCCTTCCTCGAAGGTCTCGTAATGGTAGGTGATGGTCTGACCGGTCTGCGGGTTTGACTGCTCCATGGTCACGTTGACGATGTGGAGGGTCACCGCCACGGTGTCCCCGGATGAGAACTCATCGGTGATGTCGCCCTTAAACCGCAGAGGAGTCTGGCCTTGCGATTGCGATGTAGATGTAAACATGACCATCGAGGTCTGGTTTTGTTCGTCGTAGGTAATGCTGGCGATGGTGTCCTTGATAATCACCGTGTCCCCCTCGTCGACGGACTCCAGCCAAAAGGTCATGGTGCCGTTCGCCTGGTCCTGGGCCTGGTTGTAGTCTGCCGAGAATTCCTGCATGGACATGGTCGTGGCCTCGGTATCGCCGCCGTTGTCCAGGCATCCGGCGGCTGCCACCAGGACGCAGACAAGGAGCGATACAACAATAGTTCGTTTCATAGCGCATGCCCAAATGTAGCATGCTATTTATACCTTGGGATGGAGCGAAATCGTTATAGATGGCAACGCTTATCAGGTGTTCCTACATAAAGAGTGATGACGATGACCTATCCCTTTCAGCGCTTCAGACGGCAGGTCGCCGAACAGCTCGCCGAAATGGCACGGGAACGCTACGGCTACACGGGCCACGTCAGGCTGGAGGAGCCCGCCGAAGCAGAGATGGGCGACGTCGCCTTTCCCTGTTTTCCGCTCGCCGGGCAGGCAAAAAAGGCGCCGGCGGCCGTCGCCGAGGAGCTCGCCGCCGGGGTATCCGGGGAATGGATTGGCCACGTCGAGGCGGTCAACGGCTACGTCAACTGCTTCATCGACGAGCAACGGCTGGCCGCCGAGCTGCCCCCGCAGGTGCTTGAAATGGGGGAACGCTACGGCGCCGGGAGCGACAAAGGAGAGAGCGTCATCGTGGAGCATACCTCGGCGAATCCCAACGGGCCATTGCACGTCGGCCGGGGCCGCAACCCCATGCTGGGCGACACCCTGGCCCGCATCTTCCGGTATGCCGGCTATGACGTGGAAACACAGTTTTACCTGGATGACATGGGCAAACAGGTAGCCATCCTGGCGTGGGGGCTCGAACACCTCGACCTGGCCCCTGACGCGGAAAAGCCCGACCATCGCTCCGTGATATTCTACCAGGAGGCCAACCGGCGGATGGAGGAAGATACGCAGGTGAGCGAGGCCATCGAGGAGCTGATACGGCGCTGCGAACAGGGCGACATGGAAACCCTGGAGCATATGGAGCAGGCGTACCGGCCAGTGCTCGACGGCGTCATGCAGACGCTCGGCCGCATCAACATATCAATCGACAGCTATGTCAGGGAATCGCGGTTCGTGCTCGACGGCACCGTCAGCGACGTGGTAGCCCGGCTGAGCGAAACGGCATATGCGGACCGGGAGGACGACGCCCTGTACCTCGACCTGTCCTCCTTCGACATCCACGGGCGAAACCAGAAGTTTTATCTGACCCGGCGGGACGGCACCTCCCTCTACGCCACCCGGGATGTCGCCTACCATCTATGGAAGGGGCGGCAGGCCGACCGGCTAGTCAACGTGCTGGGCGAGGACCATCGGCTTGAAGCACGGCAGGTGGAAATCGCGCTGTCGCTGCTCGACGCTCCGGCCCCGACGAGCGTGTTTTATTCCTTTGTATCGATGCCGGAGGGCAAAATGTCAACCCGGCGGGGCCGCGTGGTCTACCTCGACGACCTACTGGACGAGGCGGTCGAGCGCGCCTACCGGGAGGTACAGAAGCGCCGTGACCTGCCCGAGGAGCAGGCGCGGGCCATCGCCGAAAAAGTGGGAACCGGCGCGGTTCGCTACAACATCCTCAAGGTCAGCCCGGAAAAAGCCATCACCTTCCAGTGGGAGGAAGCCCTAAACTTCGAGGGGCAATCGGCTCCCTTCCTCCAGTATGCGTACGCGCGATGCTGCTCGATTCTCGACAAAGCAGGGACATCGCAAGACATGAAAAAAAGTTCCCCTGTTTTCGGGCACGAGCAGGAAATAGCGCTGCTGAAGACGATAGCCCGGCTTCCCGACGTGGTCGAGCAATGCCGGGAGCGATATAGCCCGGCGGGGCTGGCCGAGTATGCCCATGAGCTGGCATCCCGGTTCAACGGCTTTTACCGGGACTGCCGGGTCGTCGGCGATGAAAACGAGGCGGCGCGGCTGACATTGGTGGAGGCCACCCGGGTGACATTGCACAACGTGCTCGGCCTGCTGGGCATTTCGCCGCTGCCGGAGATGTAGGCTACAGGGGCTTGAAAAACCAGCGGGACGTGGTGTCGGTGGCGGTGTTGCCGGCCCTGTCGGTCGCGGACACCGTTACCTCGTGTGACCCGAACAGGGGGCCCTGCAGCGGCAGACGGTAGGGCGGCATGGCCGCCGTTTCCAGTGTCTCCCCGTCCAGTGAGAACGTGACGGTGTCCACGCCGGCTGTCTCATCGGTTATCTCGGCCGCGACGTCGACGGCTCCCAGCGCGACGACGAAGTCCGATTCCCTGGAGAGAAGCTGCCGGCCGGCGATGTAGAGGCCACCCGTGGGCTGGGTAACCATGATGGCCGGCGGCTCGGTGTCGAGAACGCAGGCGGCGTCGGCCACGTCCGGCTCCGGTTCCGTGTAGTTGCCGTCGTGCAGCACGGTGTAGAACTCGTAGCGGCCTTCGCCTTCATCGAGAGACACCTGCCATTCCCAGGGCTGCCCCCGGGGCTCGCCGTATGGCTGCCAGGACGACCACCGGGTCGCCGCCCGCCGGTAGAACAGCTGGACGGTGGCATCATCGGAATAGCCGTGGGCCGCCGCGGACATCGTGACGGTGTCATCTGTCACGTATTCCCGGTCGACGACGGCCTGCGAGGTGCCGTCGAGCGGGGGAAGCCGAAGGGATGGGTCGCCGAGCATGTTATATTCAAGGAGCGTGAAATGGTCATGCGCGCCGGAAAACGGATGGTTTTGAAGGTAACCGGTCTGCGCCCGGGCGAACGTCTCACCCAGCCGGGTTGCTCCATCGCGGTAGGCCCGGTAGAACGCGATGTCAAGGGCGCCGCTCAGCCCCGTGGTGATGGCCTCGTTGAGGTAGACGTAGGCCACGCGGACGCTGCCAATATAGCCCACGGCGTTGCCCTCCAGCAAAAACAGTTCACCCAGGCAGTCGGTGGTATCGAACTGGTTTGTCGAGCAGGCCATGGCAAACACGACCGGCGCACGGGACGGCTGCAGCCGCTCGACGTCGCTGATGGACCATCCGCCGGCATCCCAGGCCATCCCGCCCGGGTAGCCGTGGGAGGCAAAGTTAACGAACGTGGTGCCGTCGTTGATTGCCTGTGCGACGTTCTCTGTGCTGGAAATGTCCTCCCGGGGGTACACGTCCCGCTCGTAGAGCCGGGTCACGTCGAGCTGCGGTGTCTCAAGGCGAACCTGCTCCTTCAGGTAGTCTCCCTCGGATATGTCGGTGTCCCAGAACAGCTCCGTGCCCACGAACACGGCATCGGTCGGCGGACTGTGCGGGTCATCATGCGCAACAATGCTGGTGACCATGCGCTCCACGTCACCGGCGGTATCCGCGGGCAGCCGTCCGAGTGCCACGTCGGGGTAGGTGTCGATGTCGTCGTCGACCCGCTCCCCGAAAGTGTCGTCGCTGTCCTCGTCCCAGCTGGCGAACGAGCCGTTGGCGTGGTACACGTCGGCGTAGTACAGGTCCGATGGAAACGGTTCGTCGATGGCATCGCTGACCACGTAACGGGTGGGAAACACGTCGGCGTCGCCGACAAGCATGACATATGTTATGCCCCAGTCCTCCAGCGCGCTTTTGATGAAATACTTGACCTGCTCCGGGTTGTCACGACCCTCCACGCTAAAGTGGTCGCCGCTGTATATCTCGTCGAGCGTCACCATCTTGGTGGCCAGGCCGCTGTCTTCCTTGTGCTGGACCAGGGGCTGCAAAGCATCGGTGAACTCCTCCGGGGCAACGATGAGCAGATCATACGCGTCGGCGGTGAGCAGCGGCTCAGCCGGCCGTTCAACGGTCACGGTGACATCGATGCTGTCCACATGGTGC
>JAWOAW010000022.1:0-11355 GCA_046498345.1 Thermoplasmatota archaeon | reverse complement strand
CTCCAGCGTCGAATCGGGGCTGGATGTTTCCTCTGTTGACTCCATATCGGAGAATTGTATAAAAATTGTTCTATATAAAAGTTGTGGACACACTCAGTATCTCCGAGAGTAGTTCTCGATAAAAATCGAAGGAGTTAATGCCCTGGGAGGATTGTATCATGTAAGGATGGGATACAATGCACTCCCAGGACAAGAGAGAATTGGTCGGGAAGGTAAATAAGTTTGCCTTCAGCTTTGCTGAAGGCGGCGTTGATTTTCATGGCGCCATGAACGCCGTCTATGGATTCTACCACCTGTGGAAGACCATTCTGTTTTGTGCTCTGAAGGGACGGTATCTGGAGAACGGCGTGAAGAGACTCGACGAGAAGGGTGCCTTTGCGGTGCCGGATGCCGATACCGTCTATGCTCGTTTGAAGCGGAAAGAGATAGATGAAATCCTTGGTGAATTTCTGGCTATCCAGCGAAATATCATCCGGTGGCTGCGAAAGGCCCGTAAGATACCGTGGAACGTCACGGTGTTGATAGATGAGCATGACGTTCCCTGGTATGGCGACGATGCGCCATATCTGGTGTCGACACGGAAATGCGATGGTACCAGCCTGTGTTTCCGCTACATTAGCATCAACGCCGTCTTGGGCAGCCAGCGGATATGCCTGTATATGTTGCCGGTCACATCGTTCTCCAGGAAAGACGAGCTGGTAGATAAACTGCTTGATGTGGTGACCCGGTATTTCCGCATCCGGCTGGTGATGTTCGACCGAGGGTTCTCCCAGGATAGTACCGTGCTGAAGGTGGTGGAGGAGCGTGGATTGCGATATCTGGCTCCGCTGCCGAAGAACCACAAGATCAAACAACTCATCGAAGATACCGATACGGACCAGAGAGAAGCCTGGTATCACACCGGCTATGCATACGGACGAGCGGGCATCTCGCTCAATCTGTTTTTTACACCCAATGGAAAGAACATGGCGGAGCGATGGAAAAACTACCACGTGTTCTGCACCAACATCGACCTCGCCGATGCAGACATATCCTGCCTCGCAGACGTGTACCGTGGCCGGTGGAACATCGAGAACTTCTATCGAGATGGAGAAGGCCACTTCATGATCAACACCAAGACCGGTGAACCCCAGGTGCGTCTCTTTTTCTTTACCGTGGCGGCGACGCTCTACAACCTGTGGTATCTGGTGCGGCGCCTGGTGATGGTCATCGCCCAGCGATGGAAGGACCATCTCATCGACCTCCTGGAGTGCAAGCGACGCCTGGGCTACACACAGCGATATGGCACCAAGATCGGAGAGGAGCTCATGCAGATGTGCACTGCGTAACCGCTTTTCTGAGAGGAGCCTCTCTCATTTTCTCTGGTGAACCGGCTGTTTACAGGGGAGGACGGTAAATGTGCATCCTCTGCTGTATCAAGCCATTTTTCAGCGGCCATGGCACGAACTGCATTTTTTGTGGCGTTACGCCACAAAAAGCAGAGACACAGCTCCATTTATCTACTCACTCTCGGAGATACTGCTGTCAGCACAACATATATATTCCCCGGGTCATTACCAGCCAATGGCAGACACAGGCGAGGGATGGGAAGAAAAAGGCACCTACTCCGGCTACGTCATCATGGGCAAGGGCGACAAGCGCCGCCTCGTCGACGAAAACACCGGCGACGTCATCACCGAGTACACCGTCTAACTAATCCGTCGTCGCCACCACCAGCCCGGCGTATCCCACATAGACAAACGCGCCGTTCGGCACGTACAGCGAAATACCCACAAACGGCGACAGAAACGAAAACGTGGAAAACCGGAGCCATTCCCCCAGCGTTCCATTCGTATACAGCAATGTAAACGTCGAAAAAAGCAGCGGCGTCACCGGCAGAAACGGCGGCACCATGAGCAGCACCCCGATACCGGTCACCGAGCACAGAAAATTAACCGTAAGATTAAAATCCCCCGGCAGCGGCATCACCGGCGGCGCCTGCAACTTCTCCCGCTCCAGCTCAACCCGTTCCCGCAGCGACGCACGCAGCCCATCGGGCACCATGCGCCACACGTCACCCGCCGCCATCGACGCAGGCAGCGGCGACAGATCACACCGGAATCGCTCCACGCCCGACAACATATGCAGCAGCACCATGCCGCCCGCGCTTCTCTCGCTATCGGACACCGCATCCTCGGCCTCCACCGACCCCGCCGTGGACACAACCGGGGCCAGCATAAGCACGCCACACACGATGGCCACTCCCAACAGGTTTTTCATGGCAACCCCTACACGATAACCGACCCAGGATATTTATATCTGTGCACATCCCCGGGCACACCGTTTATAAGACCCCGCGGCATCAATATCCATGGACGGATGGTGGAACCACATCGCCTGCGTCGACCTGTCCACGGGAACCATCACATGCGGCACCATCGACGAAACCATCTACCACGACTACCTGGGAGGGCGCGGCCTCGGCGCCCGGCTGCTCATCGACGAGATAGCCCCCACGGCAGACGCCTTCACAGAAAACGCGCTGATATTCGCCGCCGGTCCGCTCACCGGTACACCCGTGCCCACCGCCGGTCGTTTCTCCGCCACCGCAAAATCACCGCTGACCGGCACCATATGCGACGCAAACGTCGGCGGCTCATTCGGGCAGGCGTTCAAAAAAACCGGGCTGGACGCCCTCATCGTAACCGGAAGCGCGCAGGAGCCCTCAGTTATCTATATCAACGACGGCGACGTCACCATCGAAAAAACGGAGCTCTGGGGCGCCACCACCACGGACACCTGCGGCGGGCTCCCCGGACGGACGGCGGCCATCGGCCCCGCCGGGGAACACCTGGTCCGCTATGCCTGCATTGCCACCGACGGACACCGCGTGTTCGGGCGCGGCGGCCTGGGCGCCGTCATGGGCAGCAAACAGCTCAAGGCCATCACCGTGCAGGGCAGCGCCAGCGTCCCGGTGGCCGACCGCGCTCGCCTCAAGGGATACGTGGAAAAGGCGGGGGTGAAGCTGGCGTCATCCCCGGTCACCTCCCGGGGGCTCCGGCAGTTTGGCACCCCCATCCTGGTCAATCTCATCAACTGGCTGGGCATGCTCCCCGCGCGCAACTTTCAGCGGCCCGCCGACGAGCGAGCAGATGCGCTCTCCGGTGAGACCATGGCCGACAGCATCGTCCAGAGCCATGAGGGATGCTACGCCTGCCCCATCCGCTGCGGTCTCCACACCGCGGTCGGCGAAGGAAACGAGCGGGAGCAGGGCAAGGGACCCGAATACGAGAGCGTGTGGGCGCTGGGCCCCAACCTTGGCATCTACGACCTGGGGGCGATCACCCGGGCCGGCTACCGGTGCAACGACCTCGGCTTGGACACCATATCGACCGGGGGAACGCTGGCCGCCGGGATGGAAATGCGGCAGCACGGCACATGGGATGACCTCCCGGGGTTTGGCGACACCGCAGCCCTGGCGTACATCGACGACATCGCCCATCGGCGGGGCGTCGGCGACCAGTTGGCAGAGGGCTCCGCCCGCCTGTGCCAGGCATACGGCTGCAGCGTTTCCATGTCCGTCAAGGGCATGGAGCTGCCCGCCTACGATCCCCGCGGTGCCGCAGGACAGGCGCTCTCCTTCGCCACCTCAAACCGGGGCGGCTGCCACCTGCGAGGGTACATGATCGGCGAAGAAATATTCGGGGTGCCCAAGCTCTTCGACCGCTTCAAAACCGGCGGCAAACCCGAGGTGGTCAGGCGCTCCCAGGAACGGAATGCCTATCTCGACTCGCTCATCCTCTGCAAGTTTACCGCCTTCGCCCTGGACGAGCAGTTCTACCCCCGGTTTCTGGAAGCCGTGACCGGCCGCACGTACAGCGTAGCGGACCTGCATACCATCGGCCGGCGGATATACACGCTGGAGCGGGAGTTCAACACGGCAGCCGGCTTCACCCGCGACGACGACCGCCTGCCGGAGCGGTTCTCCGAGCCACTTGAGACGGGAGCCTCGGCGGGCAGCACGTTCGACATGAATCCCATGCTCGATGTCTACTACGCAGCGATGGGCTGGGACATCCAGGGACGGCCAACCGATGAGACGCTTGAAAAGCTCGGTGTTCCCCGGCTGCGCTAGGCTACCAGTCCTGCTCCACCAGGGTGTCGCCGCCCAGGGTTTCCACGAGGTAGATGAGGTGGCAGATGCTCTCCACCACCGTTATCCAGTTGTAGGCCTCCTCCAGGTTTTCGCCGTGGGCAAACGTGCCGTGCCCCTTCAAAATAGCGGCGTTGTGGCGCTGCAGCAGCTCCGGCAAGCGTTGCTCCACCTCCGCTGAGCCAATCGAGTTGGCCACGTCGAGCACGGGCACCTTTTTGAGATGATAGCGTCCCTCGTCGTCGACGGGCACGATGTCACCCCGCACCAGCGACAGCGCGATGGCGTACGGCGTATGCGCATGCACGACGGCCAGCGCCTCCGTCCCCTGATAGATGGCGCGGTGGACACCCACCTCGGTGGACGCGATGACGACCCCGCTGTCATCCGCTGCGACGCCGGTTTCCACGACATCCCGCTCGCGGAGATAACCCATCATGGCCCCCCGCCGCTTGATGTACATCCGGTCGCCGCGGCGGACGCTCATGTTGCCGCTGTGCGACGACAGGTTCAGGCCGCGCTGCTCCAGCATGGCACCGTAGCGCTGCATCTCCTCAACTATCTCGGGGTCCATCGTGATGCAAAAGCCGCCGGGGCATATAAACGTTTGTCGCTACGCCTGCTCCAGGTCGTCGCCGCCCATGAACACCTTTTGCACCGCCGCGTAGACGTCGTCCATGCCCTCCAATGTTTCATTGGACACGGGGATGAGGTCGGTATGCGCCTCCATTTCTTTTATCACGGCCATCATGCCCTCGCTGAGCTGATAGTAGAGCGACGGCGAGTCAACCATCACCGCCTCGTAGAGCCTCTCGGGCCGCTCGCCCCATTCCAGGATCATGTCCAGCGCCTCCGGCTCGACGATGTCCCGCTTGCTCAGCACGTTGACCAGCGGCACCGGGATGCGGAACTGGGTGATGGCGGACAGCATCAGCTGAGACACGAAGCTCGTCGGCGTGGTCGCCAGCGACGGGTCGATGACAAATGACAGCATCGCCCGCTCCCTGGACAGCTGATCGACGATGACCCGGCCGGTGCGGCGGAACACGAACAGCTCCAGCTGCCCCGGGGTGTCCAGCAGCACGTAGTCGCTCCGGAATTCGTTGATGCGTCGTTCCACCTCGCCGGCGTTCAGGGCCACCTCGTCGGCGCAGACCACCTGCGCCCCGTTGGGCCCGAGGTTGTACTCCTGCATGACCTCCCGCAGCGAAATCCATTCCCGCACGTCGACATCCGGGGTATACGGCAGCGTCTCAACGCCAGGGTCGAGGTTCACGGTGACGGCGTCGAACTGCTGGCGGAGACACCAGTCCTGCAGCGCGGCGGTCATGCTGCTCTTCCCCGAGCCCGCGGTGCCCACCATGTAGATAAAAATCATGCTAGCTCCGGAGCCGTCGCATGTGCGCCACCCGTTTGTCCACCAGCGCCTGCTTCCCGATGTCATGCCGGATGAACAGATGGTTGCCATGCACGTGTCGGAGGCATTCCTCGCAGATGGTCTCCGCCTCGGCTATCTCGTCGGCGACGCCCAGCACGGCCAGGGAGCGCGACGTGGTGGTGTAGATGCCGCCGTCCCGTTCGTCCACCGACGCGTAGAAGAGGATGCCCCCCATGTCGGCGATTTTTTCTTCGTTGACCCCGATGCGGTGGCCGCCGTTGGGCTGCCGGCCGTAGCCCTCGGGTACCACGTACTTGCAGACGGTGCTGGCCTGCCGCATGTCGAGCTGCCGGCCGCCCAGGCTTCCCTCCACCATGGCCATGTTGAGCTCCACGAAATCGCTCTCGATGAGCGGGATGATGTTCATCGCCTCCGGGTCGCCCCACCGGGCGTTTATCTCGATGACCCGGGGGCCGTCACGGGTCAGCATGAACTGGCCGTAGATGACCCCGTGGTAGGGGCGTCCCTCGCGCCGCAGTGCGTCCACGATGTGCTGCAGGATGCCCACCGCCTCCTCGTAGTCGCTGCCGTCCATGAAGGGCAGCATGCCGCTCGCGTGGCTGTAGGAGCCCATGCCGCCCGTGTTGGGCCCGTCATCGTTGGGCAGCAGCCGCTTGTGGTCCTGCACCGCCGGCGTCGGCAGGATGGTGGCGCCGTCGCAGAACGCCTGCACCGTGAACTCCTCGCCCACCGCCCGTTCCTCGATGAGCACCCGGGGGGCATCACCGATTTTTTCGTCTATCACCCTGGCGGCGTAGTCAACTGCTTCGTCGACGCTGTGCAGATGGTCGCCCGCCACCTTGACGCCCTTGCCCCCTGTCAGCCCGACGGGCTTGACGGCGACCACCCCGCCGTGCCGCTCGATGAACTCCTTTGCTTCCCCGACATCGGAGAACGCCCTCGCCTCAAGCGAGCCGGGAATGTCGTACCGGTCCATCAGCCCCCGCATGTACTCCTTGTCCGTTTCTATTTCCGCGGCCTCCTTGGTCGGCGATGCAACAGCGGTATCGGCCTTTTTCAACGCGTTGGTCACCCCTGCATCCTCGGGGGCCTCGGGACCCACGATGGCCAGGTCGATGTCCTGCCCGCTGGCGTAGTCGACGACCGCTTCGACGTTGGTTTCCTTTTCCAGCAGGACGCCGTCGGCCAGCCGCTTGATACCCGGGTTGGCGTTTTTCATCACCACAAAAAGAGAATGGCCGGAACGGGCGACACCCGAGCAGATGGCATGCTCGCGGGCGCCGCCACCGATGACAAGCACGTTCATACGCCAATATGTCAGATAGATACTTAAATGTTGACGCTACGCCGGAACAGCAACGCCAGCATGGCGGCAGCCATGAAGAGCAGCAGGCCGAAGCCCGGGGTGTCATCGCCGCCCGTGGCGATGCCGCCGTCCTCCGTGAGGTAGATGGTGGTGTCCCCGGAGCAGAAAAAGGAGCGGGCTGTGCCGTTGCACGCCACGTGTATCTCGTTGTCGCCGCCCTGTCTGAACGGCGCCGTGAACACCGTCTTGTTGTCCACCTGGTCGGTCATCGTCTTCCAGTTGTTGACGGTGACGGTAACGTTTGCCGTGCCGTCGCGCTCGTTTACCACAGTGATATGCCGCTCTGTTTCGCTGATGCCGCCGGAGCTGCCGACGCGCACGATGTGCCGGGTGCTGTTGGTGAGGCCGTCCCAGTCCTCGGTGGTCAGCGTGACGGTGTAGTAGCCATCCGAGGTGTAGGTGTGGCTGGCGTTGCTCCGGCGGAATAGCTCGGCGTCTATGACGCCGTTGCCGGTGTAGTCCCACCGGTAGTATCTGAGGTAGCCGTCGGGGTCATACGAGGTGCTGGCGTTGAACTGGTAGGTGGACGAGCTGTTTTCCGGGGCGAGCGTAAACTGGGGCACCGGCTTCTGGAAGGATGCGACCACGCTGACCTGTTTGATGTAGGTGTCCGCGGCGCCGGGCGGCCCGTCCTGGTCGACGGCCATCAGTTTCACCCGGTAGACGCCGGGTTCGTTGAACGTATGGTATGTTTTTGCTGACTGCCGGATGGCGTCGTAGCTGCCGTCGCTGTTCCAGTCCCAGTAGTATTTGTCGACCTTTCCATAGTAGCTCTGCGACTGGCTGGCGTCGAACAGCACCGCCCGGCCGGCGAGCACGTTGCCGTATATCATCTCGCCGTCGTCGGCGAGCATGTAGACTGCCTTGCCCTGGTCATCTTTCACCCAGAACTTCGCGTCGACGTAGCCGTCGGCCACCGGCGCGGCTATGAAGAGGCAGATGCAGGCAGCCGCAGCCACGAGCAGAACCCGTTGTTTCATCTGGAGGCATAACCGCGGGTGCTTTATTATTTTTATGTCGGCTTATCTCCTGCCGAGCAGCCCTGCTGACAGCAGGTGGCAGATGAGCCGTCTGCCGGACGCGTGGAGCAGCCCGTGGTGCTTCCAGTGGCATTTCCGGGTGAACAGTCGCCTGGTGTAGTCCTCGCACAGCAGGCACGTCTTCATGTCCACGGTGTCCTGATGCTTCGGGCACCAGACCTCCCGATGTGTGTTTCCCATCCCGCTCATGAACATATGTGGCCAATCACCCGCCACGTTTATAAACAACCACCGGGGTGTTCCCGCAATATTTAACTTTTGTGTTTTTCATCTGCCGTGCCAGCCACAGGAGAAAGGTTTTTAATCGATAACGGTTTGCAAGCATATCATGGCAGCGGTCATCGAAACCAGCCGGCTCACCAGGCGCTACGGCGACCTCACCGCCGTCGATGGCATCTCCCTGTGCATCGGCGAGGGAGAGCTCTACGGGCTGCTCGGCCCCAACGGCTCCGGCAAGACCACGACCATCAGGATGCTCACCGGGCAGCTCAAGCCCACCGCGGGCAGCGCATCCGTGGCAGGCATCGACCCCGCCCGGCATCCCCTGCAGGTCAAACAGGCCGTGGGCATCATCCCCGAGCAGGAGACCCCGCCCAGCTTTCTCACCGCCGAGGAATATCTCCAGTTCGTGGCCGCCATCCGCGGCATCAAAGATGCTGCGGAACATATCGACACCTGGTTCTCCCGCCTTGACTTTGCCGGCCAGCGCGACATGCTCTGCAAGGACCTCTCGCGGGGCACGCGCCAGAAGCTCATGTTCGCCCAGGCGTTCCTGCACGAGCCGGGCATCGCGTTCGTCGACGAACCGCTCATCAACCTCGACCCCGTCATCCAGCGCACCGTCAAAGACTACCTGCTGGACTACGTCGCCCGGGATGGCACCATCTTTCTCTGCACCCATGTCCTGGAAATAGCCGAGGAAATCTGCAGCCGGGTGGGCATCATCCACCATGGAGCCATCCTCCGCGACCTCTCCATGGACGAGGCCACCGCCGGTGGACAGCGCCTCGAAACCGTGTTTCTCGAAGCGGTCGGCGGGACGTAACCATGCGAGAGGTGTTCACGGCCATGGTCCGGGAGGAATGGCGCATGCACGCCTCCCTGTTCGGCGGACGGATGTTCGCCCTGTTCCCGCTCATGCTGGCCGGGCTCGCTGCCGTGGGCACCGTTTTCGCCTCCATCTTGGTCAGGGTCATCGATCCCCACAACGTGGCGTTCATCGCCCATTACTCGCTGCTGCTGTTCGGGGTCAGCGTCGGCGCCTTCGGGCTCATGGGCCGGGAGATCATGAACCGGCGCTTCGGCCAGGCCAGCCTCATCGCGTATAGCGCCCGGAGCCTTCCCGTGTCCGAGCGGCAGGTCATGGCCGCCTTCTACCTCAAGGACGTGCTCTACTACATGCTCCTCTGGATTTTTCCCCTGCTGGCGGGCATGGCCCTGGTCGCCCCGTTGCTCTCCCATGGCGCCGCGGTTCCCCGGCTGCTGGTGTCGCTTCCCCTGGCCTTCCTCGTCGGATTGGCCGCGGTGTTCTTCCTGTCCACCGTCTACGTCCATTCAAAGACGCTGCTGGCTGTCACGCTTGCCGGGGGCGGCATCGCCGGAGTGCTGCTGTCCCGGTACCTGGATATAGCGCCGTCGGCGCTGCTCCCCCCGTTCTCGTTTTTTCTGCATCCGTCGCTGTTCTCGCTGGCCCTGTCAGCCTGCGTCATCCTGGCGTGCTCCGCGGTGTCGATTGTCTTCCTCGAGGTGGACTACCCGACGAGGGAGCGCCGCTACGCCACAACGTTGCCCTCACTGGCTGCCCGGTTGCCCGTTCCACATCGCTGGCTGGTGGCCAAGGACCTGCTTGATTTCACCCGGAGCGAGGGCGGCCTCGGCAAGATCGTGTTCGGGTTCGGGCTGCCCGCGGCCATGGTCTGGCTGCTGTTCTACGTCCTGGCGGAGTTCATCCCCATGCTCGCGTTCCTGCCCGTCTTCGCGCTCTTCCTGGGCATCATCGCCTCTTCGCTGTACAACTGGCTGACCGAGTTTGACACGCTGGCCGGCTACGCGTTTCTGCCGGTATCCGTGGGCACCGTGATACGGGGGAAGATAACGAGCTATCTCCTGCTCACGGTCATCCCCCTCGGGGTGCTGCTGGCCGCCGCCGTGGTGTCAGGCCAGTACGGGCTGCTTATCCCTGCCGTGTGCGCGTTTTTCGGCATGTCGCTCTACGCGCTGGCCGCCACCGTGTACCTGATGGGCCTGCATCCCACGGTGCTCATCTACAACGCGAAGCTGTTCGCCCTGTACACGGCGATGACCGCGCCGGTGGCCGTCCTGCTGCTCTTCCTGGCGGCGCTGCATCCCTGGCTGCTCTGCACCGCGCTGCTGCTCGTCCCGTTCGCTTGGTACATCCTTCGGCATGCCATGCGGCGGTGGAGCCGGTGGCAGGTGCCCCGGGTGTAGGCCGGGATGCTAGGTGCGACCCATGACGAGGGCCGACGAGCCGATAAACCAGTTTTTGGTGTAGCCGCCTCCCATGGGCAGGGTGAGCAGGAGCCCCCGGAATCCCAGCAGCAGGAACGTTGTGCCCCTTTTTCCGCCGTCGATGCCCGAGGATTTATAGCCCAGCAGCCCGAGCGTTGAGAGATGGCCGTCCCATCCGATGTTCCAGGCGGCCAACGGGAGATACACGCGGGGCGGGTACAGCAGCATGTCGAGCGCTGCCTGTGAGAGGCCATAGAAAATCGTGTAGAGCAGGGGGCACAGCTGGAGCATGAAGAGCACGAGCTTGACGGCGCCCACGGCGGCCATGGCCAGCGGCCCATAGACGGCCGAGTTGGCGCTTTTTCCGACGACGAGGCAGCATGCGTTTGCCATCAGGCCGCCGTATCCTTCCATCGACGGTGTTTTCACCTGTCCACATATCGTTTCGTACAAGTGTGCGGCGTCCGCTACCAGGCCGGCCTGTTCCAGCTCGGCCAGCAGCACGGGCAGGATGTCCATGTAGTCCTCCGGATGCCGCTCCAGCTCGTGCAAAAGCATAGCGATGGTGCGGACATCGCCGTCCCGTAGCTGTTTTTCGACGGCGGCGCCGTCGGAGCCAATCGCTTTCACCGTCGCCTGCCGCTCGATGTTCCCGCCGGCGACGACGGGGACGGCCAGCGTGCCCAGCAGCACCGCTATCGACAGCAGCGCCATCCATGGCGTAGCCTTCTTCATAGATATACCTCCATCATGACATATATCCTGACTTCGCCATGTGGTCTTTTTCACGCTGACAGAGTGCCATTGCACAATTTGCCAATGACGGTTTTACGGCATGTCACCACCGCATTGGCAGGCTTTTATCGCGGTATTTCCACACAAAATCTCCGAAAAGAGACAAAATAGCAGCTGAAACATTGCTCAAAACGTGGAATCGAAAGCCACCCGG
>JAWOAW010000043.1:0-12477 GCA_046498345.1 Thermoplasmatota archaeon | reverse complement strand
CGCAGAAATAAGGGGACGCCTGACATTTTGTGTATATTTGTCCAAACCTTCATCCCCGGCATATGCTCAGTGTTTGCATCCCTATCTATAAGCATGATGTAAGGCCACTTGTCAACGAGTTGCATAAACAGGCAACAGCGGTCTGCTCCCCGGCCCGTTGCTCACCTTGGTGGTCAGCGAAGCCGTCCGGCATGGCCGACGGGCGGGTATGCGCGTCGCCGTTGCCCCGCTGTTCAGCGATGCTCCCATCGTTGCCGTTACGGTTCTGGTGCTCGCCCAGCTGGCCACGTTCCACGGCGTCCTGGGCGCCATTTCGCTTACCGGCAGCCTGTTTCTCTGCTATCTTGCATACCGGAGCTTCTCCGTCGAAATCCCGGCGGATGACGAGCCGCCGCGGTCGTTGATCAAGGGCATCGCCGCCAACGTGCTCAACCCGAACCCCTATCTCTTCTGGTTCTCGGTGGGCGCCCCGCTCCTGGTCGACGCCTGGCTGAGCGATGCCGGGACCGCGGTTGTCTTCCTCATCGCGTTTTACGGCAGTCTCATCGGCGCTAAGCTCGCCGTCGCCGTCCTGGCGTCGCGCTCCCGTCGGCTCCTCGACGGCCATGGCTACCGGCTGGTCGCCCGGCTGCTGGCCGTCCTCCTCCTCGTAATGGCCGGGTGGCTGGCCGTGGACGGCATCCGGCTGCTTGGTATCGTGTAGCAAAGCTTGAATACCGCTACGTGATTGCAAGGCTATGCCAGTCGTCGAACTCAAAACCCTGGGCAAGCTCTCCCGCCAGCAGAAAGCCGAGATAACCAAGCGGTTCACCCGGACGCTGCAGGACGTAGCCGGCAAGGACCCCCAGTATGTCTACGTCATCATCCGTGAGATAGAGCCCTCAAACTGGGGGCACGCCGGCGAGCTGTTCTCCGACAGGTAGCTACTGTCGCTCCGACAGGCAGGTATCCTGCCGAAATGCGTGGTATGCCGGCCAGGCGCAAACATATTTAGGAGGGAAACCATTTGGCTTCGATGAGCCAGAAAACGCTGGCGGTGAAGGTGACCATGGCCAATTCCTTTGGACGAGTCAAAGGAGAGGTTTCCAGGACACTGCGGATGCCGGGAGATACCACCCTGTATGCCTTTGCCGAGGCGATCATGGACAGCGTGGGCTTCCATTTCGACCATCCATTCGGGTTTTACGATGCCCCACGGTACACGGAAGCGGAGGAGGGATACGAACTCTTTGCCGACATGGAGATGGACAGCGATTTCGCAGGTGTCGAGGAAACCAAAGTCGAGCAGGTATACGATAGGAAGGGAAAAAAGATGCTCTACCTTTTCGATTACGGAGACCAATGGCATTTCGTTACCGAACTGCTGGAAGTCGATGAATCGTCCCCATGCGAGACCATCGTGGTGACCGACAAGGTGGGCACACCCCCAGAACAGTATCCTCCAGCGCGAGAGTGAATGGCCATGTCTCAGGTAGAATGGCTCCTAGAGCTCACCAGCAGACAGGGAGGACGAGCTGACCGAGGAAAACAGTATTTCGAAGATGGACGGGTCAGGAAAGTCACCCTGGACGACAGATATGTCCGGGCGGAGGTGATAGGCAGCCAGGTATACGAGGTCCAGGTATCTCTTACCCCCGTGCATACGTCATCGTGTAGCTGCCCGGACGAGGCCCTTCCCTGCAAACACGTCTACGCCCTTGCACATCACGTGAACCAGACACCCTCGTTGGCCAAGCAATGTAGAGAAAGGGAGAACGAGTTTGAGCCCGGACGATATGACCCCCGGCTGGACGCCGCTCCCCCGGAGGTGAGCCGCTTCCTTGCAACTATGGCCCTCCGGAGCCATCCCTGCCTCGAAGCATTGCTCGAGCCTACGGCATATGGGTTTCTCCGCTGCATAGAGGAAAACGCTCGCTACCGGGAAAGCGAATCCCATCTGGGGACGACGCCTCACCTGTACATAGAAGAGCTCGACCTCGTCCTGGAGGCGCTTGCCCTTCTGCAGAGCATCTCTCCCGCGGTGGTGCAAACCGTCTCCGGGTGGGGGTTCGTCGCCTGGGCAATGGGCCTGGAAAAAGACTATGAAGGAAGCCTGCCAGAGGAGTGGATCTGGGAGGATTTCCCGGTCTCTCCCCGGAAGACAGCGTATTACGATCTCCCCCGGTTTGTATCCGATTTCCACCAGCCGGACCTGGCGGAGGAGCGGCTGAAACAGGCACGAAAAGCCGACAGCTGGCAGGAACTCGTCACGGACAAATAAGGAGCCGCCCGTTAGCGCTGAAAAATAAAGAACGGAGAGAGTCAGCGGTTTTCTTCCGCTGACAGCACCTGCCGGGTGTAGGGCAGCAGGCCGCCCGCCTCCCGGATGGCCAGAATCCGGTCGGGCAGCGGCGGAAAGCCGAACGTCTCGTCGCCCACGGTCACCGTCCCCGCTTCGACGTCCACCGTGACGTCGTCGCCCGGCCCATATGCCTCGACCGCCTCGGGGCATTCCACCAGGATGAGCCCCTGGTTGAGGCCCGCCCGGTAGAAGATGCGGGCGAAGCTCTTCGCCACGACAGCCCGGATGCCGACGGCCTTCAACCCGACTACGGGCTGCTCTCGGCTGCTGCCGCAGCCAAAGTTGTCGCCGGCCAGGATGATATCGCCCTCCTCGACCCCGTCGGCAAACTCCGGGTCCAGGTCCTCCAGCAGATGCGGCCGGATCTCCTCGGGCGTGCTGCACGTATAGGTGTACTTGCCCGGAAACAGCTGATCGGTGTTGACGTCGTCGCCGTAGCGCCATATCGTCATCCCATCACCTCCCGCGGGTCGGTTAGCTCGCCATATATCGCCGATGCGGCCACCGTCAGCGGGCTGGCCAGATATATCTCGGCGTCCTTGCAGCCCATCCGACCCTTGAAGTTCCGGTTGGCCGTCGACAGGCAGCGCTCCCCGGGCGCCAGCACGCCCTGATGCGCCCCCAGGCAGGGGCCGCAGCCCGACGGCAATATCATCGCCCCGGCCTCGTTGAGCACGTCGATGGTGCCATCGTGGATGGCCTTGCCCAGCTCGGCGCGCGACGCCGCCGCCACGATAAGCCGGATGTTGTTGGCCACGACCTCTCCCTCCAGCAGGTCCGCCGCCGCCCGCAGGTCCTCGTAGCGGCCGTTGGTGCAGGTGCCCAGATAGCACTGCTGTATCTCCATCCCCGCCAGCTCCGCCACGCGTTTCACGTTGTCCACCCGGTGCGGCGCCGCGACCATGGGCACGACGGCATCCATGTCGTAGACGTGCTCGGAGGCATACGAGGCATCG
Source organism: Thermoplasmatota archaeon (assembly GCA_046498345.1). Lineage (GTDB taxonomy): Archaea > Thermoplasmatota > E2 > UBA202 > DSCA01 > CAZESS01. Next base: position 9,180 of record JAWOAW010000043.1, on the reverse strand, counting down.
TCGTCGGCCCATACCGGCTCATAGGCCTGCCGGGAGACGTCATGCCCCTCGAGATAGGCCTCCGTCACCTCGTCATAGGGAAACATGGCGCCCTTGCTGTCCATCTCCACGCCCATGTTCGCCATGGTGAATCGCTCCGGAATGCTCAATGAACCGATGTCGCCGTGAAACTCGGCGGTCTTGTAGGAGCAGCCCGACGCCGACACGTCGCCAATAATATGCAGGATCAAATCCTTGGCCGACACCCCGCGCTGCAGCGACCCGTATAGCATCATTTTCACGCTCTCCGGCACCTTAAGCCAGGTCTCACCGGTGAGCAGCAGCGCCGCCGCCTCGGTCCGGTCGATGCCCGCCGAAAAACAGTTCACCGCGCCATACGAGCAGGTATGCGAATCCGAGCCCAGCACCACCCCGCCGGGGAGCGCCAGGCCCTGCTCGACGACGACCTGATGGCAGATGCCCGTCCCCGCATCAAAAAAATGTTTGATGCCATGCCTTTTCACGAACGCTCGTATCTTCTGGTGGTTCGTCGCCGTCTTCTCGTTGGCAGCCGGCACCACGTGGTCCAGCACGATGACCGGCAGCTCCGGGTCGGCGATGCCATATGTTTCCAGCTCGTCCGCTATCTTCGCCGTGATGGGCGCCGTGTTGTCATGCGTCAGAAGATGATCCGGCTGAACCGTCACAATCTCGCCCGCCGAGGCATCCCGGCCGGCCTGCTCACTCAATATTTTTTCAGCGCAGGTTTTTCCCATGATAGTCCTCGCCAAAACATATAGCCAGGCCAGTTAAGAACGTTGCGCCACGTTTTTATGCCCCGCCGGGATGCACAGACATGCACGAGATAACGCTCCGCTCCCAGCAGCGCCGGGAGCTCATCGACGTCACCGACCGCGTCGCAAAGCTCATCGAGCAGTCCGGCATCAACGATGGCCTGGCCCTCATGTACGTGCCCCATACCACGGCCGGGGTCACCATCAACGAGGGCGCCGACCCCGCCGTCCAGCGCGACATCCTGGCCACGCTGCAGAGCCTGGTACCCCATGACAGCGATTACGAGCACGCCGAGGGAAACAGCGACGCCCACATCACGTCCTCGCTCATCGGCTGCACCACACAGGTCATCATCAGCGACGGCACGCCAAAGCTCGGGACCTGGCAGCATATCTTTTTCTACGAGGGCGACGGCCCCCGGACCAGGCGACTGCTCGTCGAACTGCTCGAGCGATGAGCCGGCGTCTTCGATAGCTATAAATACGCTCTGTTTCCTTACAGTAATGGAGGCTAACATGTACAAAAAAATGCTGTCGATGACCGTCACGCTCTGCCTCGTTTTCTTGGCTGTTCCTATCACAGAGGGTGTCTCGGAGGAAACCATGGAACATACGGTTACCTTCGCCACCTATTTGCCCGACGGCTCCGTCGAGTACGTGGAACAGGAGGTTGAACTGGCGGATGGCGAGAGCCTGTCTGCTGTCATCGCCGATCGATGCGCCGAGATGGTTGAGGACGACAATCGCTTCCAGCAGCATATGGACCAGCAGATAGGGCTGTATCTCATCATCTCAGGAGGCAGCGGGCTCCATATGGCGCTCCCACCCGCTCTGCTCGAAGTCTCGCTGCTGCGCATTTCCCTCAGCCTCATGCCCTCCATTGTCTACTGCAGCTATTCCGGAGAGGAAGCGTCGACGACCATCACGCCGCTCACGGGAGACGGAAACGTCACCTCATATGACGGGCCGCACAAGCTCCTGACAGCTGGCTTCATAGGGGTCATCGGATGGAGCGGTGTCTTTTCGTTCGCCAGCACCGGCTTCGCCGGGCTGACAATGTTCACCTGGACATCGGCCGGGGAAGTATAGGGAGGTCTCTGGTTTCCCTCTGCCAGCAAACCCCGACATCTATATTAATCCCGGCCAGATTATGAAGGGAGATACCATGAACCATGGTTGGGAGCATATGGGAGGGAATCGTATGTGGGGGAGCATTGCCGTCGGCGTGGTGCTCACCATGGCCATGGTGCCGCTGTCTGCATGGACGGGCTGCATGGAAACTTCCGGGGGCAATGACGCCGTCGTGGTCGTCGAAGCCGTCACCGGCGGATACGGCCTGGCGGTGACCGTGGCAAACGAGGGGCCCGCCGACGCAGAAGCCGTCACGTGGAACATCGACATACAGGGATCCCTGTGGCCATCCGGTTATGCCGCCGGCACCATTGCATCGCTGCCGGCCGGAGAGCAGACGACGGTGCGGAGCGCGTTTTTCCTGGGGCTGGGCCCCGCAGACATCATGGTGCGAGCCAGCGGAGACATCCGCCACGGCGTCTGCCACATCTTTGGACCGTTCACCTTCGACCTGGACATGGTGCAGGAGCGTGAGGAGGCAATACCGGCCGACGCGGTCAAGGGCACCCCAGCCAGCGATGTCTTTACGCCCGTGGTGCACAGCGAGGCGTGGCAGCAGCCTGTCCCCCTGCCCGGGCCGGTCAACACCGCGGGAGCCGAGGACGCCTGCTTTGTCACCCTGGACGGCACCAAGCTGTATTTCTTTTTCACGCCGGACGTGGACGTGCCCGCCAGCGAGCAGCTCCTCGACGGCGTCACCAGGATATGGCAGGCGGAGCAGACCGGCGACACGTGGACCGAGCCCGAGCGCGTCATCCTCAACGACGACGTGGCACTCGACGGCGCCCCGTTTGTGCAGGATGACACGCTGTGGTTCGCCTCGTTCCGCGCCGGCAACATCGGCGACGACGGAGACATGTATACCGCCGAGCGCATCGACGGCACATGGCTTCACTGGGAGAACGCCGGGCAGGTGCTCAACGATGGCTACAACATCGGGGAGATGCATCTGACGGCCGACGGCCGCACCATGTACTTCCACCGCAGCGAAAACGGCCATGGCGGCCTTGACCTCTGGACGACGACACTCGCCAATGGAACCTGGACGGAGCCCGTCAGCCTCGGGGCTCCGGTAAACTCTCCCTATGATGACTCCCGGCCCTGGATTTCGCCTGACGGCATCGAGCTCTGGTTTACCCGTCCCAGCGGCATGGGCTATCCGGGGCCCGCCGTCTACCGCTCTGTTAAAACAGGTGATGGCTGGAGCGAGCCGGAGGAAATCGTTTCAAACTTCGCCGGCGAACCCTGCCTCGACGGGGAGGGAAACATCTATTTCGTCCACCATTTTTTCAGCCGGGACATGGAGATGATTGAGGCCGATATCTATGTCTGCTACCCGGCCTAGACCAGTGCTATCCAGAAAAGGGAGGCATTGGGGAAGGGAGGAGGCACAAAAAGAGGTGAGGTAATCACCCTTCCCCGGTGAGGGCGTAAGATAGACTTGTATATAAATCTTTGCCGCCCGGCCTGTCTCGACGTTTCTCGCGGTCGCGTTTCCCGTCGCACCATCGACGGTGTTTGCCCCCGTTGAAATCGCGTTTCCGCATCCCTGACGGGCATATCGGGATTTGAACCCGAGTAACTAGCTCCGGAGGCTAGTAGGATATCCAAGCTACCTCATATGCCCGGCCCTGTATCGCGAAGGCTCTTAAATATTTACTTCTATTCAACTGAAGAACATGTATCGCGAATTCTAACTGTTAATAATATGTGCGATATATCCTATAGCCATCAGCCATCCCTTAACCATCCTGAGCGAGTAATCTCGCTCTATAGGGAGTCTATATTCGCTAGAATGGTAAAAAACGCTTTTTTGAAGCAAATCTTAGCCGAGGGGGGGGCTCCTTTTGAAGAAGCAAATCAAAAAAACTGCCGGTACAGCCGGTTTTTCAAGCTGATATTCCTCCACCGGCTCCGCGGCAGCAGATACCCCTACAGCAGCAGCGCCGCCAGCAACGCCACCAGTGCGACCACGAGCGCCGCCAGCGCGATGGCGATGGCCAGACGCGCCAGCTTTTCCATGCTCTTCGACAGCAGCGCGTGGCCTTTCATGGAGAGCACGTGGAGAACGACGTCGAGCTTCCGGTTTACCTTGTCCGCCTCCGCCATCGTCTCGTAGGCATGGTCTATCTCGTTTTCGTACATCTCGATGATCTCCTCCGCGCCTTCCTCCCCGATTTTTCCCTCGGCGTGCAGCTTTCTGGCCCGGTCTATCTCCTTTTTGCTTTTCCGCACCGTGTTTTTTGCCATGGCGGCATCGTAGGATGTCTTTGCCGCTGAATGGTAGACCGGCCTGAGCTGCGTGTCGACGACGTTTTCCATTCTGACGATGCTGTATCCGCCCAGGCTGCTGAAAATGCCGTCGAGGGTCCGCGACGCCCGCTTCACGGATGATGTCTCGTCGCCCTCGCGTTTGCCTCCGTCTGCCATCCATGGTATAAGCACAAGCCGCTAAAAAAGGTATCGATTGCCGCCTGTAGGACACCCGGCCTCGCCGTGACATCCGATATCGGTCATGGACGCCGGGTTCTCCACGTCCGGCGTCGGGCTGCCGGGCGTGTACGCCGGGACCATGGTCATTACATCTGGGATAGGAGGGGGGAACGACTGCCATGCTCGTACATGCTATATTGCTCATGCCCGGGGCGGCGCACGCTGCATTTTTCCCGTGATGGCAGTGTACGATAGTACGATAGTGCGATAGGTCTCACCAGCTCATCCGCCGGACGCCGTACGGCCACACACAGCTTTAAATACCATCCCGGCGATAGGACGTGGTGATACAGTGAACGAAGAAAACATTGTCTATGTCGGAAACAAGGCGCCAATGAGCTACGTGATAGCCGTGATAACGGAGTTTGAGCAGGGAGCCACGCATGTAACCCTGAAGGCTCGCGGTCGAGCCATCTCCAGGGCCGTAGACGCCGCGGAGATAACCCGGAACCGTTTCCTGAAAGATGTAACCGTCGAAAACATTTCGATCGACACCGAAGAAGTCGAATCCGAGGAAGGCGACTCCCGCAACGTTTCCTCTATGGAAATCGTGCTCACCAAATAGATATAGAGAGCGGGCAAGTTATGGCTATCTGTCCTTTTCTCATTCCTTTTACATGCCGCCTATACCCGGACAGTTGACGCTGTCACCCCGATGAGAAAACGCAACCGTCATCCATAACCCCGGCAAGGCTCCGGCTGTCTCTACATCTGACTCGAAATGTCAAGGTCGAGATGGTCCGCCATCTCCTTATACCGATTTCTGATGGTCACCTCGGTGACTCCGGCAACGGTGGCAACCTCGCTCTGCGTCCTGTTGTCCCCCTCCAAAAGCGAGGTGATGTATATAATCGCCGCCGCTATCCCGGTGGGGCCCCGCCCGCTCGTCAGCCCATGCTCCTCTATCAACTGAAGCATCTCCAGCGCCCTGCGTTCGACGTCTTCGTTTAACTCAAGCTTCCTGCAAAAACGGAAAAGATAATCCTGCGGCTGCAGCGGCATAAGCTTTAGCTCCAGCTCCCGGGAGATAAAACGGTAGGTTTTCCCGATCTCCTTCCTGTCCACCCCGGAGGAATTAGCCACCTCCTCAAAAGTACGGGGAGCCCCACATTGACGGCATGCAGCATAGAGTGCGGCGGCAGTAACCGCTTCCACGCTTCTCCCCCGTACCAGGTTTTGCTCCACGGCTCTCCGGTACATCATGGCGGTTGCCTCCCGGACCCGCCGGGGCAGCTCCATGCTCGATGACATCCGGTCACACCGGGAAAGCGCCGAGGCCATACTCCGACTGGACGTCTTTTTTCTGCCGACCATCCGCTGCCATTTCCGCAGCCGGTATACGCTCGGGCGGTTCCGGGCGGGGATGGACCTGCCGTAACTGTCCGTGTTCTCCCAGCTGATAACGGTGGGAAGATCCGAGGAATCCTTCACCGGCCCCCCGGTTCGAGCCACCTTGTTTCGCTGCTCCTGGTCATAGGCCCGCCATTCCGGTCCCTGGTCTATATATCCATCCTCGATAACCAGCCCACATTGCTTGCACACCAGTTCTCCCCGCTCATAGTCGTGAGCAATATGGGGGGAGCCACATTCCGGGCATTCTGTGACCTCCTCCAGCCGTATCTCTTTATTTTCTAGCATTATCTGTCCCTTGGGTCAGGAAATCCAACCTGCTGGTTGTATAAAGCTTTGCCGGAGCCCACGGTTGCCGGCAGGACCCCAGTACACGGAAAGGTTATATACCACCCGGGCCATGAGGAGGCGTTAACATCTTGACATTAACCGAGTAACCATTATCACTCTTTTTTTGTTGACCGCTGTTAACGTCAGGAATACAATGAAAAAAACAATATCGCACGTAATCACGAGAAGCATATCCGCTGATGCGAGCTGCACCCGCACGAAAAACACATACCGAGATATAGCGACCGATAGAGAGAAACAACATGAGATTTGATGACCTAGAAATGGACTCCAGTTTTTTAGAAAAAACACGGGAAAACGGCTTCGAACAGCTCACAAACATCCAGGAAAAATGCATACACGAGATATCCCGCGGGAGAGACGTCGTCGGCCAGGCCGAAACAGGCTCAGGCAAGACCCTCGCCTTCGGCCTCCCCATACTCAACAAGATCGAACCCGGCGCCGGGGTGCAGGCAATCGTCCTCACCCCGACCCGGGAGCTCTGCGTACAGGTCACCGACGTCTTCCAGGAGTTCGGCAAACGCCGGGGCATAAAAACCACGGGCATATACGGAGGCGTCAGCATCGGCCCGCAAATAAAAAACATTCGAACCTCGGACATCATCGTCGGAACACCCGGCAGAATCCTGGATCACATCGGCAGGCACACAATCCATCTCAACGCGATACAGTTCGTGGTCCTCGATGAAACCGACAGAATGCTGGACATGGGATTCATCGACGACGTAGACAAAATCATACGCCATACGCCCAAAGACCGGCAGACACTCATGTTCAGCGCCACCATCCACGGCGAATTCCAGCAGAGGATGGGACGATACCTGATGAGCCCGCTGGTCGTGAAAACACAGCCATACGTGTCAGCCCACAAGCTGGAGGAGACATACTACGACATATCCCCCAAAAACCTGAAGTTTTCCCTCCTCGTACATCTCCTCAAAGACTCCGCAGCCGGGTCCACATTGGTGTTCTGCAACACCCGGAGAGAGACAGATATCGTGGCGCGAAACCTCAGAAAACAAAACATAAACGCCGTAGCATTACATGGCGGCATGACGCAGCCGGCCCGACTGAAATCCCTCAACGCATTGAAAAACAGGAAAACAGATGTGCTGGTTGCAACCGATGTAGCCGCCCGGGGGCTTGACATAAAAAAGGTAACCCACGTGTTCAACTACGATGTACCAAAGACAACCAAAGAATACGTCCACCGAATCGGGCGAACCGCCCGCGCGGGAGAAACCGGCGTCGCAGTCACTCTTATGACCCAGCATGACCACGACAGTTTCAGGCGGATACAAAAAGAATATGAGCACAAAATCACGCGAGCTGACATGCCCACGGTCAAACAGGTTCCCTTCCACAGGGCCTCCCCCAAGAAACAGCGGACATCCTCCCCCAGATACGCCAAGAAACACAATCGGAGACATGGCGCCCCACATCGAAACACGTACAAAAAATCGAAGAAACGACACCGCCGACGATAACACACATCCATACCCGCGACAGCACACCTGCACTATTCCCGGAAAGACCATATTCCGGGCGTCGCCCGTGGAAAAAGCGCTGAGGGCAGGATTTGAACCTGCGAGGGCCAATGGCCCAGTAGCTCTCGAGGCTACCGCCTTGGTCCGGACTCGGCCACCTCAGCGTGCGAAACCTATATAGGCGGCCTGTTTTTAGGTGTATCGATGCATGTCACGGTGACCCTGGGAGACCAGCGTCGTGAGCTCCGGCTTGCCGACGATGCGACGGGCACGGACCTTCTCCAGCGGCTTGATCTCACCCCGGAGCAGGCCATCCTGGTCGTCGACGGCGGCCCGGCCCCGTATACGGGGCAGCTGCCGGCCGGCGGCGTGGTGAAAGTCGTCCGGGTGGCCTCGGGGGGATAGTGCAAAAATGATAAAAAGCCTCATGTATTACGGGGGTGGACTGCTCCCGTAGTGTAGTCCGGCTAATCATCTCGGCCTCTCGAAGCCCCTTTAAAAAAGGTGCTTTACACCCAAAAAGGGGTTGGTGTTAGCCGAGAACTCGGGTTCGAATCCCGACGGGAGCATCTCTTTACATTTCAATGCTCACTACCGTTTTCCATCTAAAGAAGGGCAATATTGATGCAGATATTTCAATAGAATCCCCGGTGTTGATGTTCTCCTAGATTCGATATAGTTTGGCCGGCTGTAACCGGGTTGCTCTGTCTACGTACATACAGATAGGGGGTAAGGGCGTGTTTGCGGTAGGGAATGGCGGGAGATGAAGGTTATTTGCACTTGGATACTTCTTCTATCTCCAGGAGTTTTTTGTTCAATGTGACGACGTCGCCCACGTTTTCAATATGTTTGACACACAAACAGATCGTTATATGGCCGAGGAGGGGTTTTTTGTGGCTGAGTTTGGTGGCTGCTTCATCGGTCAACGCCACATAGAGATGGGTGATATCCCAGGTTTTGGTGTCGATTTCGGCGCCGGTGATGTCTCCCACTTCGAATGCGTCTGCGGACATGACCCTCATGCCATCGAGTTTTACAAATTTCATATATCAGTATATGGTGTCCTGCTAAAAAGTTTCTGCTGCAGCTTGACGGGCAGGGATGGCTGTCTTGTCGGGTCACCGGGGTGTGAACGGCGGTCAGGCCGGTGGCGGCCGTGCGTTGAACGTGGAGCTGACGATGTCCCTGAGCCCCGGGAATCCGAAGGTGCGGGGGATGACCTTTTGGGCGCCGGCCCGCCGTAGTTCTTCTCCTTTGGCGGAGGCGAAGGCGGTGAACCCGTAGATGACGGCGTCGTGGTCTATCTCTTTTATCTTTTTGGTTGCCTCGATGCCGTTCATGGCCGGGAGTTTTATGTCCATGATGACGATGTCGGGTTGTTTTCCCTGGGAGAGCAGCCGCCGGTAGAGCTGTACGCCTTCGATGCCGCCGTGCGCCCGGTGGATTTCGACGCCGAGCGGTGTGAAGTACATGTCGAGGAGTTCCTGGATGGCTGGGTCGTCCTTCTTCCCAGTGCAGTGGGGCCGGTGGCCGTGGCCGCCGCCAGGGGCAGAAGCACTATGAAGGCGGTTCTGACGGACATGGCCAGGGCGTCG
>JAWOAW010000087.1:0-6730 GCA_046498345.1 Thermoplasmatota archaeon | reverse complement strand
TCGCCCTCACCGGTGAGCCATCGGGCGACCAATGCCTGGTTGGCAAAGGACATGTCCATGACCTCGCTGGGATGGCCCTCCGCCGCTGCAAGGTTGACCAGGCGGCCCTCGGCCAGCAGATAAATGCTCCGGCCGTCGGGAAGAACATACTGCCGGGTGTTGTCCCGCACGTCGTGCTCCTGCACCGCCTGTTCATGCAGATAGGGCACGTCTATCTCGTTGTCGAAGTGGCCGGCGTTGGCCACGATGGCCCCGTCCCGCATCGCGTCGAGCGCCGCGGCGTCGACGACGTGCTTGTTGCCCGTGACGGTGACAAAGATGTCGCCTTCCCTGGCAGCGTCGGCCATGGGCATCACCCGGTAGCCGTCCATGACGGCCTCCAGCGCCCGGATCTCGTCTATCTCGGTGACGATGACGTTGGCGCCCATGCCCTCGGCGCGCATGGCCAGCCCGCGGCCGCACCAGCCGTAGCCCGCTACCACAAACGTCTTGCCGGCGAGCAGCACCGACGTAGCCCGGAGGATGCCGTCGATGGTGGACTGGCCGGTGCCGTAGCGGTTGTCGAAAAAATGCTTGGTCATGGCGTCGTTGACCGCCACCAACGGAAAACGCAAATCGCCCTGCTCGGCCATCACCCGCTGTCGGTTGACCCCGGTCGTGGTCTCCTCGGTGCCGCCGATAACATGTTCGAGGAGCTCCTGCCGGTCGGTGTGCAGTGTGGTAACCAGGTCGCCGCCGTCGTCCATGGTTATCTGGGGCTTGTAGTCCAGCGTCCGGTTCACCGCCCAGTAGTAGTCGTCGCTGTTCCCCCGCCAGGCGTAGACGTGGATGCCCTCCTCGGCCAGCGCCGCAGCCACGGCGTCATGCGTCGACAGCGGATTGGAGCCGCACAATGCCACGGTGGCGCCGCCGGCCTGCAGTGTTTTCATCAGCACCGCGGTTTCCTTGGTGACGTGCAGGCAGCAGGCAACGGTGACGTCGTCCAGCGGCCTGGTTTCGGCAAAATCGTCGCGGATGTCCATCAGTACGGGCATGTGGTCCTCGGCCCAGCCGATGAGCCGGCGGCCCTCGTCAGCCATATCGATGTCCTTGACCTTGTACTCCATGGGATGGGCAAGAAAAACGTCTTTAATTAGTTTTGCCTGTGACATCCGGCGGCCCGGCGATGCATCTACGCGGGGATATCGGCCAGCAGGCCGGCTACCTTTTCCTGCAGTTCCTCCAGGCTGCCCTCGTTGACGACGACCACGTCGGCCATGGCCACCACGCCGCCGATGCCCCAGCCCAGCTCCCGCTCGTCGCGCTGTTTCAGCTCATCGAGCGATGCAGCATCGTCGGAGCGGCCGCGCGCCCGCAAGCGCTGGTAGCGGGTCTCCGGGGAGGCATGGACGGCGACCAGCATGAAGCTGTCGAGCCGCTGGCGGAAGAATTCGACCTCCTCGATGTTCCGGATGCCATCGATGACCACATCGTCGGGGTTGCTCGGCAGCGAGCGACGGGCCCATATGTCCATGCCCTCCTGCCGGCGGAGTTCGTCGGCGACCCTGCCCAGGTTTGCATCGCTTGGCTTCATCCCGCGGCGCCTGGCCTCCGCCCGGACCTCGTCGCCCATCCGGATGACGGTCCACCCTCGCTGTTCGGCGATGGACACGGCCTCGCTTTTGCCCGAGCCAGGGAGACCGGTAAACGCGATTGCCTGCATAGACCCGCAATATACGTCTCCATATAAAAACGGTTGCTCAGTGGTTCACCTTTGAGACCAGCACGGGGGGCTTCGAGGTTTCGCCGCTGCCGATGCGCTCGACCTCGGTCACGGTGACCGTCATGTCCGGGCCGACCTTGCGCCGGCAGACCCGGCGTATCTCCTCGCTGATGGTGTCCAGGGACGGGCCGACATCCCGGAGCTCGTCGTCGATGACAATGCGGAACGATAGCTCGTCGAAGCTTTCCTGCACGATCTGGAACTGCTTTATCTTGTCGGTTTCATACTGCTTCATGACCTCGCCCGGGATGCCCGTGATGGAAAACGGGGGGATGATCTCGCCGTCGGGCAGCACGATGGCGTCGACCTTGCGGCCGCCCACCCGGCCGATAACCGGGGTGTTGATGCCGCACCGGCAGGATTCCTCCAATGGTACCAGGATGTCGTCCATGCCCGTATACCGGATAATCGGGGTGCCCCGTCCGTACAGGCGAGTGATGACCAGCCGGCCGGGCTCCCCCGGGGCCACATCGTGGCCGTCCTCGCCCAGAAACTCCAGGTAGACAAGATCGGAATGAATGTGATAATGGCCGCTGCGGCATTCAAAGGCCACCGGGCCGGCCTCCGTCGAACCGTAGACATCGTAGATAGGCGCCGCGAAGGCATCCTCGATGTACCGCCGGGTGTAGTCGTCCAGCACCGCCCCCGACGACGACATCACCCGCGGCGCGATGTGCTCGCCGTACCCCCGGCGCTTCAGCACGGCCAGCGCCCGGAGCACGCCCGGGTAGCCGCCCAGGAACTCCGGCTCGAATGCGTCGATACGCCGGATGAGATCGCGGGGTTCGTCGCCCACGTGCAAAATCTGGAGGTTGTCAAGCGGAAAAAGCTTGCGGATGGCCGGCATGACGCTCCCCTGCAGGTAGGCCTCCTCCACCGCGTGCTCCTCGACGTCGGCGATGACGCTCATCCGGGTCTTCCGCCAGTGCACACCGTACTCCTGTATCTCCCGGAGAAAGCCGAACAGGGCCTTGATGACCGCGGAGCTATCCATGTACAGGGACACCGGCTGACCGGTCGACCCGGAGGTGCTCACCAGGTGAGCGCTGCCGGTGTCGAAACCGGGGTGTACGATACCGTCGGGAAAATGGCGGCGAAGGTCGTCCTTGGTGACACACGGCAGTTTTTTGATGTCGGCAACGCCGGCGATGTCATCCGGGTGCACATCGGCATCGCGGTATTTCTGCCGGTAGAGCGGGACCTGATATGCATAGCGGACCATGCGCCGCAGCGCCCTGTTCTGCAGCCGCCGGATATCCTCCCGTGCCGCCCGCCACACCCGGTCTTTATCCCGAAGGTATCCCCTGAGCAGACAGTAGGCCACCCGGGGGTTGAGGAGGGTTTGCATACGCTAATCCTGTTAAAGATGTGTGGATATAAATACTTTGAGCGCTCCCCATGAAAACGGGAGAAAGCGTTTTAAGCTCCCGTGGCATTGCATCATGGTGATGAGCGAACCCTTGCTGAGAACCCTTTCTTTTAAAAAGAAAGCGTTTCATCGGAAAGAAACCGTCGCTCCGGTGCCGCCATCTGGCTGTCACCGGAAAGAAAGGGTTCAGTGATGAAGATCTTGAGTGCTGATCACCCTACAGACGGCGCTTCAGCTGCTCGATGAGCGACACCGGCGTGGGGTCGACGTCGCGGCGCAGCGCCAGGTACACGCTGACGTAGTCGCCCAGGTGCACCAGGGAAAGCAGCCGCGAGAGACGGCTCTGCCCCCGGGCCGTGACCTGCTCCACGCGGGCATGCCGTCCATATGTTTCCGCCATGTAGTCATAGCGCCGGGCTATCCCCTCGGGCTCGTCGGGCTGGCGGAGAAACAGGCAGGTGGCATCCTGCTGTTGTCCGTGCGCCCAGGCCATCAGCTCGTTGTGGCTGGCCTCCGGCACCATAAAATCGGCGGCTGCCATTTTCGCGTTTTCGTTTATCTGCTGCCGCCACCGGGTCGCCACGGCGCCCAGGTATCCATGGCCATATATGAGGGGCACGCCCTGTATCCCGGCGGCCAGCTGCTTCGCGGGGTTGTCGGCCAGCGGCACGCCGGGGGCAAGCGTGTCGCCGTACGCCCGCACCTCGCCGACGACCTGCTCCATGTCGGGCAGCGCAGCCAGGCCATATCGCTCAAGGATTTTCAGCGGCGGCAGCATGAGGTAGGCGAGAGCCGCCCGGGGCTGCATATCCCGCGGAACGGCGATGTGGCAGTCGGCGCCCCCGGAGAACTCTTCGAGCGCGCCGTTGGACGAAATAGAAAGCGTTTTGCAGCCGCGCTGCAACGCCTGCTTGAAACAGGACAGGGTTTCGGCGGTGTTGCCGCTGTAGCTCGTGGCCACCACGAGGGTCGATTCATCTGCCCACGCCGGCAGCCGGTAGCCCCTGTGCACCATAATCGGGATGGGGCAGGTATCCCGGTACAGCTGCTGCAGCAGGATTCCGCCGATGGCTGAGCCGCCCATGCCCACGAAGAGGACCGCCTCGGGCTGGCCGTCCAGAGCCGGGGCTTGTTCTCCCAGCCGTACTGCATCCTCGATATGGCGAGGGAACGCGGCAATCTCCTTGAGCATGCCCGATGGATCGAGCGATGCCATGCCCTCCAGGTCGTCGAGGTCCATGCTGATTGCAACGCAGGGTTGTTTCTTAAGACTTGCCTTTTTTCCGGCCATGTTCTCAAAAAAAAGTGAGGATGCAGGGGAAGGGATTCGAACCCTTGGACCTCTGCAGGACAAGGCCCTGAACCTTGCGCCGTTAACCTGGCTTGGCTACCCCTGCCTGATGTGCCAGTGGGCTCTCTGGGATTTGAACCCAGGACCTCCGCCATGTCAAGGCGACGTCATAACCTGCTAGACCAAGAGCCCAACGTGGGGTAATGGAGGCGTATTTTTTAAAGTTTCTCTTGCGACAGCTGCTCCATCGCCGTATCGACAAGGCCGGGCACGTCCAGCTTTGCCTCCTCGTCCCTGACCACCGCGAGGCGCGACATGGTGGCCGGCCGGGATGGCACCAGGCTGCATGACGCACCACCGGCAATCGAATGCTGGTAGGTGCCGATGCGCTTGGCTATCATGATGATCTCCTGCTTGTCGAGCCCGATGATCGGGCGCACCACCGGCACTGACACGGCGTCGTCGAGCACCGCCAGGTTGGACAGGGTCTGCGAGGCCACCTGCCCCAGGTTTTCCCCGGTGACCAGGACGTCGGCGTCACGCCCGGCGGCGAGCCGTTCAGCCACGCGGTACATCATGCGCTTGCAGAGCAGACACCGGAAACGGGGCGTGACACGTCGCCGTATCTCCTGCTGCACTGTCAGGCCAAATGGGGTGACGTACAGCGGGATGGACGTCTCAGCCGCCTGCATGACCTGCCGGACAAGATCCCGTATCTTCCCGTGGGGCTCCTCCATGAACGGGGTGGTGTCCATGAACAGGGCGGCGCAGTCCATCCGCCTGGCCATGACGTACAATGCAACGGGCGAGTCGATGCCCCCGGAAAGCAATGCCACGGCGCTCATACCACGGCTCCCGCCTTGACGACCGTGTCCACCAGGTTGACACCGAAATGGTAGGGAATAAACTGGTGGGAGGGAGCGTTGACGACGAGCAGGTCGGCCTGTTTGCCGGTCTCGATGCTCCCTACCTGCTCGTGCATTCCAAGGGCGCGGGCGGCGTTGATGGTTGCTCCTTCGATGGCCTCCCGCGGGGTCATGCCCATCTGGAAGCAGGCCAGCTGGATGACCAGCTGCATGTTCTCCGTCCAGCAGTTGGGGTTGAGGTCGGTGGCCAGGGCGACGGGCAGCCCCGCGTCGAGCATGCCCCGGGCATCCGCATATCGTGGCTGCATCATGGAAAACGGCACCGCGGGGAGCAGCACCGGAACCACGCCTGCCGTGGCCATGGCCTGGACACCCGCCCGGGAGGCCATTAGGAGGTGGTCGGCGCTGGTTGCGTGGAGCTCGGCTGCCAGCTTTGCGCCCCCGATGTCGGTGAACTCGTCGGCGTGGATTTTTGGTTTGAGGCCGTGTTCCACCCCGGCCTGGAGGATACGCCGCGTTTCGTCGGGCGTGAAGTATCCTTTTTCGCAGAAGACGTCGCAGAACACGGCCAGCTGCTGCTCGGCCACCCGGGGTATCATGTCCTCGATGACCTGCTGGATGTAATCCTGTTTGTCCGTGCCCTGGGGGACGGCGTGGGCGCCGAGAAAGGTGGGGACGATGTCGACGGCATGGGTGCGGTCGAGCTGCCGGGCCGCCTCCAGGATTTTTATCTCGGTGGCGGTGTCAAGGCCGTAGCCGCTTTTTATCTCCGCCGTGGTGGTGCCATGTCGGAGCATGGCGTCGAGGCGCCGGCGGGACTGCCCAAGGAGCTCCCGGGGGGATGCCTCGCGGGTGTGCCGGACGGTGTAGCCGATGCCGCCGCCCTGCTCCGCTATCTCCCGGTAGCTGGCCCCTCTGAGCTTCATGTCGAGCTCGAACTCGCGGGAGCCGGCGAAAACCGTGTGGGTATGGCAGTCCACGAAGCCGGGGAGCACTGTTTTCCCGGCGGCGTCGATGACATCTGCGTTGCCGGCGTCGAGGTTGCTGCCGATAGCCTGTATCCATCCCTCGCCGATGAGAATAGAGACGTCGTTTGCGCAGCCGCCCGGGAGGAAAACCTCGCCGGCGTCCTTGATGAGCAACATGGACGAAAAAAGAGCTGGCAGTATAAAGGTTTACGCTAGAGCCACGATGACAGGTACGGCCAGACGAGGTCGCCCACCATGAGAATCACGAATATCAGGACGAGCACGATGAGCAGCGTTACCGCGAACTTGAGGAGCTTCCAGCCGATGAACAGCGCCAGGATGATTAGGAGGAACAGCAGCCAGAGCGGAATGTCCACCCCCAGAACATGTATGGCCATGTCACGATAATGACATGTTTCTATAAAAACGTTGCTATTTTTCGAGCGGGCGGGCGCCCCGCCGGTCGATGTCGCA
>JAWOAW010000082.1:0-16379 GCA_046498345.1 Thermoplasmatota archaeon | reverse complement strand
GTTGATAACGAGTTGCATTATAGAGGTTTTACTGGATGTTATGGTGGGTGTTAAAGAGGATATCAAAGAAAATATCGGCGACTACATGAACGAGGCATTTGGCTCAAAGGTTTTTATCAAATGTCATAATTGCAATGCATGGAACCTCATCACGGATAATTTTTGTAAAAGTTGTGGTGTCGCCCTAACTGAGGATACAGGAGAATAATATGGACATCTTAGATGAATTTTCGATAGGAAAAAAAGATTTTGCCATCGCAATAACATCTCCATCCGACTATACAATATGTGGCGTTTGCGGGGAATCAATATTAAAGGGTAAATATTGCGGAAAATGCGGCTCAAGTTTAATTATCTCCCGAGTGCGACAGTCAGATGATAACACCCACAAAGGCGACACTACCCCGCTCTGGTGTGACGTGTGCTCTTGTGCGCGCGTATGTATATGAATGTTATATGTCGCCGTGTTTCTGTACTACCCTGGGTCATGGGCCTGTCTGTCCGCGGTGTGGCGCCGATGCCCTGGCCGTTGTGGCGGGGTCCCCTGGTCGACAAACGGCATGGTGTCGTGGCAGCCGCTGTTTGTGCAGTGCGAGGAATGTGGATGCCAATAGCCATTAGACGATTGGTGCGTTGATTAACCGGGTTTTTTTATTAAATTGTAAAATATTATTGTTTTTATTTTAACAAAATATTATTATTTTAGATATTTTTTATTATTTAACGGGAAAGTATTTATATGGCCTGTCGTATTCGCCGACCAGATGAACCTGACACGCAAAATATTGAAGGAACATCTCGTGGAAGGAAAACTGAAAAAAGGCGACGACATCGCCATCGCCATCGACCAGACGCTGACCCAGGACGCAACCGGCACTATGGCCTACCTGGAATTCGAGGCCATGGGCGTCGACCGCGTGCAGACCGAGCGAAGCGTCAGCTACGTCGACCACAACACCCTGCAGACCGACTTCCGCAACGCCGACGACCACCGCTACCTGCAGTCAATAGCACGGCGCTACGGCCTCTACTTCTCGCGGCCGGGCAACGGCATCTGCCACCAGCTCCACCTGGAGCGATTTGCGCAGCCCGGCAAAACACTGCTGGGCAGCGACAGTCACACCCCGACGGCGGGCGGCGTCGGCTCGCTGGCCATCGGCGCCGGCGGGTTAAACGTGGCGGCTGCCATGGCCGGGGAACCGTTCACCCTGAAATGCCCCGAGGTCGTCGGCGTCAGGCTGACCGGCGAGCTGCCCGACTGGGTATCTGCGAAAGATGTTATACTGGAGCTCCTGCGCCGCGTCGACGTCAAGGGCGGCGTCGGCAAGGTCTATGAATATTTTGGCCCGGGCGTGCAGACGCTGAGCGTCCCCGAGCGGGCCACCATCACCAACATGGGCACCGAGACCGGTGCCACCACGAGCATCTTCCCCAGCGACGACGTCACGCGAAAATGGTTCGAGGCGCAGGACCGCCTGGATGAGTGGCAGCCGTTGCAGGCGGACGAGGATGCCGACTACGACGACGTCATCGAAATCAACCTCAGCGAGCTCGAGCCGCTCATTGCCCTGCCCCACAGCCCGGGCAACGTCAAACCCATCCGGGAGGTCGAGGGCATGGACGTCCAGCAGGTGGCCATCGGCTCCTGCACCAACTCGTCGCTGCGAGACATGAAAATGGCCGCCCAGATACTCAAGGGCAAAACCGTGGCATCCAACCTGGCATTGCTCGTCAACCCCGGGTCGCGGCAGGTCGTCGAGCACCTCGTGCAGAGCGGCGAATACAACCATCTGGTCGACGCCGGAGCCCGCATCATCGAAAACGCCTGCGGCCCCTGCATCGGCATGGGCGGCGCCCCGCCGAGCGCGTCAGCCACCGTGCGAACATACAACCGGAACTTCGAGGGCCGGAGCGGCACCGCCGACGCCGACATCTTCCTGGTCAGCCCCGAGGTGGCAGCCGCGACGGCCATCAAGGGAGAGCTGACCGACCCCCGGGGCATGGGCGAGCAGCCGTCCATCGAGATGCCCGACGAGTTCATCATCAACGACAACCTTATCGTTCCCCCGCTGCCACCCGGCGAGGCAGCACAAATCGAGGTGCAGCGCGGCCCCAACATCCAGCCATTGCCAGATTTTCCGCCGCTGCCGGAGACGCTGGAGGGCGACGTGCTCATCAAGGTCGGCGACAACATCACCACCGACCACATCATGCCCGCCGGCGCCAAGATCCTGCCCCTCCGCAGCAACATCCCCGAGATATCCAAATACGTGTTCTCCGGCATGGACCCCGATTTCTACGACCGGGCCATGGCCAAGGAGGGCGGCTTCATCATCGGCGGCGAAAACTACGGGCAGGGCTCCAGCCGCGAGCACGCCGCCATCGCCCCAAAATATCTGGGCGTCAAAGCAGTTATCGTGAAATCCTTCGCCCGTATCCACCGCGCCAACCTCGTCAACTTCGGCATCGTCCCCCTGACATTCGTCGACCCGGATGATTACGGCCGCATCGACCAGGGCGACGAGCTCGAGCTCCACATCGACCGGTTCAACGATGGCATCCTGCTGAAAAACCGGAGCAAGGACGAGACATATGAGCTGCAGCACGACCTGGGCCGGGAGGAACAGGCCGTCATGCTCACCGGCGGCCTGCTCCCCTGGATAAAACACAAAAAAGAATGAGGTGACACCATGACCGATATAAAAAAAGAGGTAACGGTCGGCACCGACAACAAGGAAGATGTCATACTCACCATCGCGCCCGTGCAGCCCGGCGACGGCATCTCCATAGAGGTGTCGGGCAAGGGCGCCCGGCAGTTCGGTGAGGAGATAAAAGCAGCCGTGCATGAAGCGCTGGAAGACCTGGACGTCGACGATGCAGCGGTGACGGTGCAGGACAACTGGGCCTACGACTACGCCGTTCGCGCTCGAACAAAGGCAGCCGTACAGGCCGCGCGGGAGGAGGACTAGCCATGGGCTACAAGCTGCGACGCAGCCGGATATACGTGCCGAGCAACACGCCCCGAATGCTGTCGACATGTGCGCTCTTCGGCGCCGACGTCATAACGCTCGACCTTGAAGACAGCGTCGCCCCGGACCAGAAGGTGGCGGCTCGATGGCTGGTCGCCGAGGCCCTCCGCGACCTCGACATGGGCGAATCGGAGATAACCGTCCGCGTCAACGCGCTGGACACTCCCTGGGGCAAGGACGACGTCCGGGCGGTGGTGGCCACCGGCGCCGTCGACGGCGTCTATCTCCCCAAGGCGGAGACCCCGCGGCAGATCATGCAGCTGGCCGGCCTGCTCGACGAGGTCGAGGCCGAGCATGACATCGACGGGGAGACCACGATTGTGCCGCTCATCGAGAGCGCCAGGGGCATGATGCACGCATACGACATCGCCCTGGCCAGCGACCGCATCACCGCGCTGTCGTTCGGCGGCGAGGACTACACCCGGGACGTCGGCGGCGAAAAAACCAGCACCGAGGAAGAACTCGGATGGCCCCGACAGCGGCTCATCGCGGCGGCCAAGGCAGCCGGCAAACAGGCGCTTGACACCGTCTACAGCGACGTCCAGGACCTCGAAGGCCTGCACCGGCAGGCCGTCAAGATGCGCCAGCTGGGCTTCGACGGCAAGGCCGCCATCCATCCCAACCAGGTCGACGTCATCCACCGTGCGTTCAACCCGACACGGGAGGAGATAGAGCACGCCCTGGAGGTCATGCAGGCCATCAAGGAAGCCAGGGCCAGGGGAAGCGGCGTCGCCTCGCTCGGCAGAAAAATGGTCGACAAGCCCGTCGTCGAGCGAGCGCAGCGCGTCCTGATGATAGCCCGTCTCGGCGGCCTGATAGACGAAGAAAAGATTCCCGATATCATGGAGGAGATGTAAACCATGCCAGAAAACGCAGTTGGACGACATATCCCCGGAAAAGCCGGCGGCCAGACATTGCAGCCCTTCCAGGGCGCATTTGCCCATACGCCATCGGGATGCAAAGCCGCGCCCCGCCTGGGCTACGTGGCCTCGCCCGACCGGCGGAACAAGACCGTTGAGGGCGTCAAAAAGGCGATGCAGCAGGTCGGCCTGGAAGATGGCATGACCATCTCGTTCCATCACCATTTCCGCAACGGCGACCGGGTCATGAACCTGGCGCTCGAGGCAGCCCACGAGCTCGGCCTGAAAAACCTGACGCTGGCACCCTCGTCGACGTTTCCCTGCCAGGAGGACATGCTGCTGAAAAGCATCCGGGACGGCACCGTCGGCTACATCGAGGGTGGCTCCTACCGGGGTAAGATAGGGCAGGCCGTCTCAGATGGCGTGTTCGACGAGCCCGTAAGGGTCAGGAGCCACGGCGGCCGCGCCCGGGCCGTCACCGCCGGCGACATCCACGTCGACGTGGCGTTCATCGGTGCTCCCTCATCCGACTATGCGGGGAACTGCACCGGCCGTTTTGGCCCCAACGCCTGCGGCTGCATCCAGTACAGCGTCCCCGACGCGTTCTACGGAGAAAAAGCCGTGGTGGTGACCGACAACCTTGTCGACTACCCATGCATGCCCGCGGAGATAAGCGAGCAGCATGTCGATGCCGTGGCGCTCGTCGACCAGATAGGCGACCCCGAGCACATCGTCAGCGGCACGTTGCGCATCACCCGCTCCCCCACCCGCCTCAAGATAGCCCGCGATGCAGTCAGGCTTGCCCATGCAGCCGGGGCCGTCTACGACGGCTCGTCGTTCCAGGCGGGCGCCGGCGGCATCTCGCTCGCGTTCACCAAGTTCCTGGGCGAGCTGCTGCAGCGAGAGGACTACGTGGCCTCCTGGGCCATGGGCGGCACCACGCAATACATCGTCGACATCCTGCACAAAAAGCGGGTCAAACAATTACTGACCGGGCAGGCCTTCGATCCCGCCGCCATAGCCTCGCTGCAGCAGGACGACGACCACCACATCGTGGGCATCGATCATTATAGCAATTTGCACGGCAAAGGCTGCCTGGTCAACAATCTGGATGTGGTGGTGCTCGGCGCCACCGAGATCGATACCAGCTTCAACGTCAACACCGTCACCTTCTCCAACGGCGTCCTCGCCCAGCCCATCGGCGGCCACCAGGACACCGCGGCCGGCGCCGCCCTGACCATCATCACGGCCCCATTGATGCGCGGCCGGCTGCCCATCGTCGTCGACGACGTCACCACGGTCACCACTCCAGGAGAGACAGTCGACGCCCTGGTGACGGAGTACGGCATCGCCGTCAATCCCGCCAGGGACGACCTGCACGACAGGCTGAAAGCAACGAACCTCGACCTGGTGGACATCCAAGACCTCAAAAACCTGGCCTACAGACGGGCGGGCATAACAGAGCAAAAAGAGCCCGATTGGGGCGACGACGTGGTGGCGCTGGTGGAATACCGCGACGGCACCATCATCGACGTGGTGCGTCGCGTGACATAAATCTCACCACAAGGTGAAACAACAATGTATGAAAAAGACATAGAAAAAGCAAAGGAACACTTCGGCACCATCGCCGAAGAACAAATAGAGCGACTGCAGCGCCTCCGCAGCGAGGAAGACTGGATCGACTACCGACAGCTCACGCCCATCAAAATCGGCATCGTGGGCGGCGACGGCATCGGCCCATACATATGCAAGGAAGCAGAGCGGGTTCTCCGATTCCTGCTGCAGGACGAAGTCGACAAAGGCAAAATCGAGTTCAGAAACATCCAGGGCTTGACCATCGAAAACCGCGCAAAGGCAAATCAGGCCATCCCCGACGACGTCATGGAAAAGCTAAAGCAATGCCATGTCCTGCTCAAAGGACCAACGACGACGCCGAAAAAAGGCGACAAATGGCCGAACATCGAGAGCGCCAACGTGGTCATGCGCCGGGAGCTGGACCTGTTCGCCAACCTCCGCCCCGTCAAGGTGCCATCCCAGAACATCGACTGGGTGTTCTTCCGGGAAAACACCGAGGGCGCCTACACCCTGGGCCGAAGGGGAATCACCTTGGCGGACGACGACCTCGCCTTCGACTTCGCCGTGACAACGACACCTGGCTCGGAGCGCATCATCCGCCTGGCATTCGAGCACGCCAAGAAAAACGACATCAACCGGGTCACCGTGGTCACCAAGGCCAACGTGGTCAAGACCACCGACGGCAAGTTTCTCAGCATCGCCGAAGACATCGCCAAGGAATACCCGGACGTGGAATGGGACGACTGGTTCGTCGACATCATGGCCGCCAAGCTCATCGACCCGGCGCGGCGGAGCCAGTTCCGCGTCATCGTCATGCCCAACCTGTTCGGCGACATCCTCACCGACGAAGCAGCCCAGATACAGGGCGGCGTCGGCACCGCCGGCAGCGCCAACATCGGAAAGCGATACGCGATGTTCGAAGCCATCCACGGCAGCGCGCCGCGCATGGTCGACGAAGGCCGCGCCCAGTATGCAGACCCCACGAGCATCGTAAAGGCCGCCTCGATGCTGCTCAACCACATCGGCTACACGGAGAAGGCACGCAAGCTGGACATGGCGCTCGACATCTGCAGCCAGTACGAGAAAAAACACGTGTGCACCGGCCGCTCCGACGGCGCAACCGGCGCCGAGTTCGCCGACTACGTGATGGAGACCATACAGCGAGACGACCTGCAGGAAGCATGGCAGAGCCACCGATGAGCCACCTATATCTCCTTTTCCCTCTTTTTTTCTCCGATAGTTTTTATACAAAAATTGCATTTCCATCTGTCGTGTTCACATGACCAAAAAAACCTCGCCGCATGACCTGCGGAAACAGCTCGAAGCAACGCTCGCTGACCACGCCGACGTATATCGCAACGCCCGGCGGCAGCAGCTCATAGAGGATGCAGTCGACCGGCGGGAGGCCATCGTCAGCGAAAGCGGCGCCCTGGCCACCTGGACGCCGCCCGAGTCAACCGGGCGAAGCCCTAAAGATACCTGTATCGTCCGCCGGCCGGAAAGCCGGGACACCATCGACTGGG
Source organism: Thermoplasmatota archaeon (assembly GCA_046498345.1). GTDB lineage: Archaea > Thermoplasmatota > E2 > UBA202 > DSCA01 > CAZESS01. The sequence continues at coordinate 9,392 of JAWOAW010000082.1, read as the reverse complement.
ACTCCCCCAACAACATCCCGCTCGACCCCGAAACATTCGAGATGGCGCTCCACGACGCCCTCCAAACCCTGGAGATCAAGGAACAGCTATATGTCACCGACCGGGCCATCGGCGCCGAGCCGTCATGGGCCCTGCCTGTCACCACGGTCACCGACATGGCACTGACGGCGCTGTTCACCGACAACATGTTCCGTCCAACGCCGGATGACATTGAGGGCAGCCTGTTTGCCGACCGTCCGTTTCTCCTCATCGCGCTTCCCTACGACAAGCTGCCCCGGCACCGCTACGAGGGGCGCCTCCGCACGCTGGAGGACGGCCGCACATCGGACATGCTGGTGGCGATGGACATGGACAACCATGTCGGCCTGGTGTATGGCTCCGCCTACATGGGCTCCGTGAAAAAGCTGATGTTCACCGTGATGAACTACCTGCTGCCTGGCGAGGGCATCCTGCCGTTGCACTGCTCGGCCAACGAGGGCGCTGCTGGTGACGCGGCATTGCTGCTCGGCCTGTCGGGGACGGGCAAGACCACGCTCTCGGCTGATCCGTCGCGGGCGTTGCTCGGCGACGACGAGCACGGATGGAGCGGCGACGGCGTCGCCAACTTCGAGAACGGCTGCTACGCCAAGATGATAGACATCGACCCGGGAAAGGAGCCCGAAATATATGACGCGGTCATGCACCGCGACGACTACCAAAAGCATGGCTCCATCGTCGAAAACGCCATGGTCTATCCGGACGGCACCTTTGACTTCGGCGACGACCGGTTCACCAAGAACTCCCGTGCCTCCTATCCGCTCACCTATCTCTCCAACATCAAGCCTTCATCCACCGCCGGTCATCCCCGCACGATTCTCTTCCTGACCGCGGATGCAAACGGCGTCATGCCACCTGTCGCCAGGCTCACCCGGCATCAGGCCATGCTCTGGTTCCTGATGGGGTACACCAGCAAGCTCGCAGGCACCGAGACCGGCATCGACGAGCCCATATCCGTGTTCTCACGCTTCTTCGGCGAGCCGTTCATGCCCCGCAACCCCGACACCTACGCCGAGATGCTCGGCGACAAGATGGAACAACACGGCACCAACGTCTATCTCATCAACACCGGCTGGACCGGCGGGCCATACGGCACAGGCCACCGCATCGACATCGACCACACCCGCAGCATGGTCAACGCCGCCCTGAACGGCACCCTGGAAGACGTCCCCTGCCGGAAGCATCCCTACTTCAAGGTCATGGTACCCGAGCGCTGCCCCGGCGTCTCCGACGAGCTGCTCTGGCCGAAAAACACCTGGCAGGACAAGCAAGGATACGACGAGCGCGCCCAGGCCATCGCCGCTGATTTTGCGGAGCACTTCCGCAGCGCCTACGGCGACAAAAACATTGCCCCCGAGGTGGCACAGGAATGCCCGGGGATGGAATAGCTAGCTTACCTCTATGCGTTCGCCGGTGACCATGTAGTGGACTTTTTCGGCTATCTTGCAGGCGTGGTCGGCGCAGCGCTCGATGTAGCGGGCGACCATGATGTAGTGGGCGCACCGGGTGATGTATTTTGCCTCTTCGACCATGTAGGAGATGCATTCCCGGAAGATGGAGTAGCGGAGCGCGTCGACGTCGTCGTCCCGGTTCTCGAAATCCGCGATGAGCTCCAGATCTTCGGTTTTGAATGCCTGCAGGGCGTCCTCCACCATCTCGCAGGCCTTCTCCGCCATGTAGGGGATGCTGACCAGCTTTGACACGTGGTCGACGTCGGCGAGCTGCTTGGCGATGTTGCTGATGTCCTTGCCGTAGCGGCCGATGCGCGTCAGATATGTTATCATTTTCAGGCAGCAGCCGATGGTCCGCATGTCCTTGGCCATGGGCTGGTAGAGGGCGATGAGCCGCAGGGCGTCCTCCTCGATTTTTTCGTCCATCTCCGCCAGCGTATATTTCCGCTGGTAGACGTTGTCGGCCAGCTCGACATTCTGCTCCCGAAGGGCGGCGACGCCGTCGTGGAGCATATCTTTTGCCAGGTGCCCCATGTCGAGCACCCTTTTTTTTAGCTCGTCCAGTTCATCATGAAATTTTTCTACCATTTTTTCACCTATCCAAATCGCCCCGTTATGTATTCCTCTGTGAGCGCCTCTGAAGGATTTTCGAATATCTGGTCTGTATCACCGAACTCTATCAGCTTGCCCAGGTACATGAAGCCCGTGTAGTTGCTCACCCGGGCCGCCTGCTGCATGTTGTGCGTCACGATGATCACGGTGTAGTTAACCTTTAACTCGTTTATCAGGTCTTCTATCTTCGCCGTCGCGATGGGGTCCAGCGCCGAGCAGGGCTCGTCCATCAGGATGACCTCGGGCTCGATGGCCAGGGCCCGGGCGATGCATAGGCGCTGCTGCTGGCCGCCGGAGAGCCCCATGGCGCTGTCCTCCAGTCGATCGCTGACCTCTGTCCACAGGGCCGCGTCGTGGAGGCTCTGCTCGACGATGCCGTCCAGCGCATCCTTTTTTTTGATGCCGTGTATCTTGGGGCCGTAGGCAATGTTTTCGTAGATGGACTTGGGAAACGGATTGGGCTTCTGGAACACCATGCCGACGCGTTTTCGTATCTCCACCGGGTCGACGCCCTGGTCGTATATGTTCTCCCCGTCGAAGTAGACGGCGCCTTCGATGCGGCACTTGGGGATAACGTCGTTCATCCGGTTGAAGCACCGGAGCAGCGTGGACTTGCCGCATCCCGATGGCCCGATGAGTGCGGTCACCTGGTTCTGCGGTATCTCCATGGTGATGTCATCGAGCGCCTGTTTTGTACCGTACCACAGGCTGAGGTTTTCGGTTGCTACCTTTCTATCCATGTTAAAACTCCTGTCTGTATTTTTCTCTGATGAAGAGGGCGACGATGTTAATGGTGAGGATGATGATGAGCAAAACGAGGGCGATGGACCAGGCGTTCTGCATCCGGGCTGCCTTGTCAGCGGCGCCGCCCAGCCCGCGCATGCCGAACAGCGTGTAGAGATGGGTCTGCAGCGAGGTGATGGAATCCGTGAGGGGATTGGGCGGCATCCGGGAGAGGCGGAGCGTGGCGAAAAACATGATGGGAGCTGTTTCCCCGGCTGCCTCGCCGACGCCGAGCACCACGCCGGTGATGATGCCGGGCAGCGAGGGCGGCAGGACCACCCGGCGGATGGTCTGCCATTTCGATGCTCCCAGGGCGAGGCTGCCCTCCCGCAGTTCCTCCGGGACGCTTTTCAATGCCTCGACCGACGCCCTGATTATCATGGGGAGCGCGTAGACGCTGAGGATAAGCCCGCCGGTCAGGAAGGAGGCGCCGAAGATAGGCTCGAAAAAGGCGAAGGCGAACAATCCGAACACGATGGACGGCACGCCCCGGAGAACAGTCACCGCCGTGTTGATGACACGGGTGATGAAATGCTTGCCCGCGTATTCCTGCAGGTAGATGGCGGCGCAGACGCCCAGTGGAACGGCGATGAGAAAGATGAGAGAGATGAGCAGCAACGTGCCGACGATGCCCGACAGCGCGCCGCCCTCTGTCCCCAGGTTGCGGATATCCTGGGTCATGAACTCCCATGAGAGACCGGGTGCGCCGTTTATGATGGTCTCGCCGATGATAACCACCAGCGGGTAGAGGACCAGGAACAGGCAGAACAGCAATACGAGGTAGGCGCCCTGCTGGTTGCCGATGGGCCGGAAGTTGTAGAACGCTCCCAGGGCCAGCGCCCCGCCGACGATGCCGAACAGGATGAGCCCCACGCTTATGGCGATGAATCGGGTGAGCCCGGCGGTGAAGCCGAGATGCCTGAGGTCGATGACCTCCGGGAGCATCGTCGCCAGATAGGCGAGCACCAGCATCGTAATCGCGAACAGCAGCAGCCGCACACATTTGCGCTTGTCGACGAGAAACATGCGGACCTCCTCCACCACGAAAAGCACGCCCATGACGAGGAAAAAGCCCGCCGCTATCATCCGATCGAGCTGGATGGTCCGGGCCAGCGCGGTGAAGCCGACGGCTGCGGCGGCGACGGAGACCAGCAGCGCGGCCAGCGAGGGTATCTGCGACGGCGCTGTCTGCTCGGCCAGGGTGCGCAGTCGCTGGTGTACCGCTGTAAATACCCCGTCGTTCATGGTTACCGTCCCTTGAACTTCTTTATCACTCGCTGCTGCATGATGTCGGTGATGATGGCCAGGGTGCCCACGATGAGAAAGAGGAAGACACCGGCGGCGAACAGCGCGCTGCGTGCCACGCCCGGGGCGGATTCGCCCATGTGCCCGGCGATGAGCGCCGTCAGCGTGGGGCCCGCCTGGAAGAAGTCGAACCAGGGCATCGGCGCGTTGGTGGTGGCGCTGATGATCATGAGCACGGCCATGGTTTCCCCGATGGCCTTGCCCACGCCGAGCGTCGCCGCTGCGAAGATGCCCGATGAGGCGGCGGGAAACGTGATTTTCTTGGTGGTCGTCCACCGGGTGGCGCCCAGCGCCAGCGAGGCGTCCTTGATGTCCCGGGGCACGGCTTTGAGCGAGTCGTCGCTGATGGAGATGATGATGGGAAGGGTCATCACGCCGAGGATGATGCCGCCCGCGAAGTATGACTGTCCCTGCAGCATGTCGAAGGCGTTGTAGGCGAACGGCACGAGCAGCACGGCGCCGAGGAAGCCGTAGATGACCGACGGGATGCCGGCCAGCACCTCGATGATGGGCTTCAGCATTCGTCGCACCCAGAGCGGCGCTATCTCCGACAGGAATATGCCGCCGCCGATGCCCAGCGGATATGAGATGAGGAGCGCTCCGGCGGTGACCAGCAGCGACCCGGCGATGGCGCCGCCGAGGCCGTATCTGCCTGACGCGGGAGAGTATTCACGGCTGAGGATGCCCCATCCGAGCTCTTGGAAGGCGGGAATGCTTTTTTGGAACAGGTATATGAAGATGAGGAAAATAATAAAAACGGAAAAAGATGCTGCCGCTAGGAGCATGTATTTTATGACATTCTCTTTGGACAGCGTTGGCTTCATGATCTCGTTGGTTTTACAGCGGTATGAATCCTTCGTCTTCGACGATGGCCTGCCCTTCGGAGCTCTTTACGAAGTCGATGAATGTTTTGACCGCCCCGGTTGGCGTGCCGTCGGTGTACATGTGCAGCTGCCGGTTGATGGGGTAGCTTCCGTCTTTGATGGTGTCTTCGGTTGGTTCGACGCCGTCGAGGTCGATGGCGGGGGTGCTTGTCGGGTCGACGTAGCCGAGGCCGACGTAGCCGATGCCGTTGTCTGATTCGCCGACGGCTGACTGTACCTCTGCGTTGCTTGTGTAGGCGGCGGTGGCGTTGGTGGTCATGTCGTCGTCCCCGTAGATGGCTTCCATGAAGGTGTCACGGGTGCCGGAGCCTTCTTCTCGCTCGTAGACGGCGATGCCCTTATCCGGGCCGCCGACGGCCTGCCAGTTGTTTATCGTCCGGTCGTATATCTGTTTCACCTGCGCGGATGTCAGCCCGGTGACGCCCGCATCGTAGATGTCTTTGCTGACGACGATGGCGACACCGTCAGCGGCAACGGGGTTGTCGGTGAAGTCGACGTCCGGGTATTCGTCTCGTTCGCTCTGCTTGATTTCTCTGGATGCACAGCCGATGTGTAGCTGTCCCTGGCCGAGCATGTCGATGCCGCCGCCGGATCCGACGGGCGGGGCGCCGACCTGCACCTGGATGTCGTCGTGTTCATCGTTGAATATCTCTGCGCATCGGTCGGCGATGGGGAAGACCGTGGATGAGCCGTTTACCTTGACGGTTTCCACGTTGTCTCCTTCCAGACAGCCGGCGAATGCTGTTGTCAGCATTGTCAGCGCTACAATCGCTATCGCTGCTTTTCCTATTTTATTTCGGGTTTTTTCCCACATGATTGAGTCACCAAGCCCCATAAAAGAAGTCCACATATATATCTTGTCGCCATAACATATTTATTAGTATATTAGATATATATTTATATATATTTTATAGATGTTGCTGTATTCGTGCGCGCTCCGGCAATTGCCTCTGTAAAAACCTGTCAGCCCGGCCAACATGCCGCTTTCCTTTTGCTATACCAACGTTACAATACATCACCATATATCTCTATATCATCGGCGTGATATTGACACATCCACGCCGCACGTCGCCCGAGAACGGCGGGATACGTATATAATAATATATACATTTTACCAGTATATCTATTTAACAATAAAAGTATAGAAAATTTAAAAAACACCGGCCGATTACCGTTCATGGAAACCAGAAAGGTCCAGGTCACCGGCGGCGCCTCCTTCATCGTCTCCCTCCCCAAGAGCTGGGCCCGGGAACAGCATCTGCAAAAAAACGACCAGGTCGGCGTCATCCCCCGCCAGGACGGCACCCTGCTCATCACCACCAAGATATCCGGGGAACAGGCACAGCGCACCAAGAAATTCGACGTCAGCACCATCGAGGACACCACCTGCCTGTTCAGAATGCTTCTCGGCGCCTACATCCGGGGCTACAACGTCTTCGTCGTCACCTCCAACAAGCGCATCCTCCCATCGGTGAGAGAAACGCTGCGTGCCTTCATCAGCGACGCCATCGGCCTCGAAATCATCGAGGAAACCTCGACCTCGCTGACCATCAAGGACCTGCTCGACCCGGCGGAGATGCCGTTCAACAAGGCCATCAAGCGGATCACCTCCCTCGTCATAAACATGCACAAGGACGCCCTGTTCGCGCTCTCCTACGGCGACGAGGAGATGTCCCGCGACGTCATTGCCCGGGACACCGAGGTCGACCGGCTGCACTGGCTCATCTCCCGGCAGTACAACGTGGTCTCCCGCGATGTCCTGCTGGCCGACACCCTGGGCTTTGATACAGAGCACGGCGCCAACTACTCGCTCATCAGCCGGACCATCGAGCGCATCGGCGACCACGCGGTGACCATCGCATCTAACAACCTGTCGCTCGTCGGCGAGGATCTCGAGCCAAAGGCCATCGACACCATTACCACGGCCGGCAACGTGGCCCTGGATATGTTCTCCGATAGCATCGAGGCGTTTTTCAGCAAGGACATCGCCGCGGCGAACAAAAACATCGAGTCCGTCGGCCGGCTCAAGGACATGTGCGAGGACATCGAGGCCATTGCCCTGGAAAAGCAGGGCGCCGTGGCCGTGTCCATCGGCTACATCGGGGAGAGCATTCGACGCGTCGGCGAGTACGCGGCCGACCTGGGCGAATACGTCATCAACTACCTGGTCGAGGAATAGCCAGGCGGGACGATGCGGCGCACGTCACCCGAGGTGCCTGCGGGGCCGAGCGAGGTGCTGCTCAGCACATAGAGCTCGCCGTTTTCGTCTTGAGCAAAGCCGAGCAGGTAGCGGTTGAACGCCGATGCCGGCTCAAGCGGGAAGCGCTCCCACCGTCCCGGCTCCCGCTCCTCGAGGTAGAACAGCGAGCCGCTCGGCGGATAAAAGCTGCTGCTCCAGTCCCCGAACACGTAGGCACCGTACAGCTCTGGCAGTGCATCGCCCCGGTACACGTACCCGCCTGTGATGCTCCGGCCGACCTCGTGGCTGTAGTCGTGGATGGGCATTTCAAGCTCGGAGATGTTGATGCCGAGCTCGTCCGCCAGCTCCTCGTCGTACATGTGGGTGCCCTCCATGATGCGCCAGCCGTAGTTGCCGCCTTTTTCCACGATGTCGACCTCCTCCCACTTGTCCTGTCCGACGTCGGCGAGGAACAGACGCCCCGTTTCCGCATCGAAGGAAAAGCGCCAGGGGTTGCGGAGGCCGTAGGCGTAGATCTCGTCGCGGCCCGCCTCGCCGACGAATGGATTGTCGTCCGGCACCTCGTATGGCTCGTTCCCGTCGACGTCTATTCGCAGCACCGAGCCCAGCAACGTGGAGATGTTCTGCCCGTTGCCGATGTCGCCGTGCCGGTCCCCCGCCCCGCCGCCGTCGCCCACGCCGACGTAGAGATAGCCGTCGGGGCCGAAGGCCAGCTGGCCGCCGTTGTGGTTGCCCTCCGGCTCGTCGATGCGGAGCAGCACCCGCTCCGTGGCAGGGTCAGCCCTCACGGGGTCATCGGATACCCGGTATTCCGCCAGGACGCTCTCATGATCCACATCCGGCTGGTCGGATGGCGCGCTATAATAGACATAGAAGCGCCCGTCATCGGGATAGCGGGGATGGAAGGCCAGGCCGAGCAGCCCGCGCTCGTCGTAGGCCGGGTTGAGCTCGACGAGCCTGCCGGACAGGTCAAGGAAGGGCTCGTCCAGCACCGCGCCGTCCTCGACGACCGAGATGACGCCGTCCTGCTCCGCCACGTAGAACCGCGCTTCACCGTCGGCGGGGTCCGCCATGGCCACCGGTGCGGTGAAGCCCTCCGCCACCGTCTCCAGACCGATGGATACCTCCGGCAGCGGGATGACGTAGACCAGCAGGACGAAGGCCCGGGAGGAGCGCTCGACGTCGTCAACCGACGCCGTGATGGTCAACGGGCCGACGCCGACGATGGCGCCGAGGCGGACCGTGGTTTCGCTGCCGCCGGGCAGCGTGTCGATGGTGCCCCCGGCGCTGCTGTTCACCCTGCCGAGTATGCCACCCTCGGCGTGGATGCTCCAGTCGATGCTACGGGCGTCGCCATCGCCGATGTTGGCAATGGATACGCTGACCCCGAGGCCGCCGCTGACATCTCCGATGCGGATGTCGGGTTCGCCCCCGCTTATGCTCAGCGACTTGGTTATCGAGCCGTAGAGGCTGCAGTAAGCGGTGACGGTCAGCACGTCGCCGACCTGCGCTTCGATGCCATAGGTGTCTGTAAAGGTGTTGTCGGGCTGCTCGTCGTACTCCCGCTCCATGACGAGCTCCCCGTTTTTTTCCACCTCGACGAGGTAGACGCGATGTGACTGCGGCTCGATGGTAACGTGGGTGACGGTCACGGTGAGCGTCTGGTTTGCCAGGTCATATGATAGCTCCATCTCGGAGGGGGGATGCGCCTCAGATGTCGGTGCGAAGCCGGTGCATGCCGACAGCAACACCAATACGGCGAGGGCAATGCCTCCAGATGCGTGCGAGAAAATCATTGTTGTACCTCCATCCGTATAACAGCCCCTCGTTTATAAATATGCTTTGTTCTCCGGCACCGGGGGGATTTCTGCCCCTTGTCTAGAGCGGCGTCTACGCGCACGGCAGCCGCAATACCACGATGGTGCCCTGCGGCTGGTTGTCCTCGATGTCGACGGAGCCGCCGTATCGCTGCATGGTTTTTTTGACGATGTACAATCCCAGCCCGGAGCCGCCGGTGCTGCCATGGCTGAACCGTTCCTCGAACACCCGCTGCTTTATCTCGTCGGGGATGCCGCTGCCCTCGTCGGCGACCCGTATCTCGCAGGTGTCGCCGTCGGTCGA
>JAWOAW010000094.1:0-6276 GCA_046498345.1 Thermoplasmatota archaeon | reverse complement strand
AAATGGGAGTATCACACGCTGATGGGCGTTTTGAAGCGGGCGCGCCGCCGCTGACCGTACACGTTTAATATCCCGGCTGCCATTCACCTGTATGGCCGGCTGGTTTTTTACCTTCGAAGGCATCGACGGCTCGGGCAAGACGACAGCCTCTCGCTGTGTCGCGCAGGCGCTCGGGGAGCAGCACGAGGTGGTGTGGACGAAGGAGCCCACCGATACATGGCTGGGCGGTGCCGTCGAGCGGGCCGTGGCTGAGGAGCGGGCTGCCGCTACGACCGCGTTTCTGTTTCTGGCCGACCGGGTGGAGCATACCATGCAGATTCGTGCATGGCTCGCCGCTGGCAACGTGGTGCTCTGCGACCGGTACATGGATTCCACCATCGCCTACCAGGCTGCAGGGCTCGAACACGTCGACGACCCCCTGCGGTGGCTCCGTGACCTGCATCGCCCGTTTTGTGTCACGCCCGACCTGACGTTTCTGTTCGTGCTCGACCCGGATGAGGCGCTCAGTCGGATAGACGACCGGGCGCTGTCTCCCTTTGAGCGGAGCGGTTTTCTCGCTGATGTGCAGGAAAACTATCGCCGGCTGGCCCGGGATGAGGATCGCTTCGTCATGCTGGATGCCACGTTGTCAGCCGATATGCTGTGCCGGCAATGTAGAGAAAAAATAGGGGAGAAGATGGCGGCTAGTAGCCGCCGATTTTGAGGGATGGGTCGCCGAGCAGCGTCCATTCCTCGATTGTTTTGCAGTCGATGTTGTTTGCCATCGGCGGGAAGACGTTTGCGTACTCGGTGATGGACGACGCGAAGGCGGCGCCGAGCATGTCCTGTCCGTCCTGCCCGTATGCCTCATAGAATTTTCCTTCGATGAATCCGCCCCGATATTCGATGCAGTCGGGGATGCCGTCCTTGTCGCCGTCGCCGGTGGCGCCGTAGCCGAGGCCGGTGTAGCCCAGCGTGGCGATGGCACCCTTGTTGCGCATTTTGACCAGGTGCCAGCTCCAGCATTCGTAGGTGGGCTGATATATCCACGGGTTGTCGACGAAGTCGGTCAGGCTGATGTTGAACTCGCTGTTGTGGCAGCCGCCGACTGTCAGAACGGGGAGCCTGTCGCCGTTGCTCAGCAGGTCCATATTGTAGGTCATCAGGCCGTTTATCCAGTTGTGGTTGTCGGGGTCGGCGAAATGGGTGGCCCAGGCCGTCGGGCTGCCGTGTCCGTCGAAGGCCACGAAGCCGAATCCCTCGCTCATGGTCTGTATGACGTTTATCCAGGCGAACTTGCCGGCGTACTTGCTGTCCCCGCCGCCCAGGGTGAGCGTTCCCTCGGTCAGGAACAGCCTGGTGGCTTCGAACGTCTCGGGCATGAAGCCGAAGTGGTGCTCGGTGGTGACCTCTCCGTCGATGTAGTCGTCCCCGGGAAAGGTGTCGCCGCCGACCAGCATCATCCGGTTGAACCATTCCGAGCCGGCCGTCGAGGTCTCATAGGTGATGATTTTGTCGACCACGGTCTCGACCTCGCGGGTGCTGCGGCATGCAAGGCGGCCAACGTATACGTCGGGGTAGCCGTCGATGACGTCTTTGCCGATGCCGAAGCCCCATCCGCCGAATATGTCGTCCTCATTGGTATCCCAGGTGGCAAAGTCGCCGGTGGCATTGTAGATGTCGGCAAAATACAGGTCGCTGATGTATCCGTTCTCCGACATGTCGTCCAGCGCCGCGTAGCGGACCGGCACGTGCCACAGGTCGTCGTTCACCGTCGTCGGCCCGTCGTAGCCCCAGTTGCCCGTCAGATATGATGTTTTCCCGCCGACCAGCAAAACATATGTGATGCCCCAGTCTTCAAGCGCGTCCCGGATGAAATATTTTATTTTTTCGGCGCCATCCCGGCCCTGCACCTCGAAATATTCGCCGGAGTATATCTCGTCGAGGGTCACCAGCTTGGTCGCCAGGCCGTGGTCCTCCTTGTGCTGCACCAGAGGCTGCAGCAGGTCGGTGAACTCCTGCGGCGCAACGATGAGCAGGTCGTATGCGTCGGCCGTCAGCAGCGGCGCTGGCGGCTCCTCGTAGGTTACCGTGACGTCGATGCTGTCGACGGCATGCAGTATGTCTGCCCGCGGTGCATACCGGGCGGGAAACGCCTGCAGCGTGAGAAAGGTGACGTGTTCTCCGTTGTACAGGCCGGCACCGGTATGCCAGCGCACCCACTCGGAGGGATACAGGCCATCGCGCTCGTATACGGGGCCCTTCTCCTGCACCGGCTCGGCCTGCTGCATGTTGCGGGGTAGCGGCCGGGGGGCCGGGGCTACGGGTGCATCGAGATGGCGGGTGGTCACCTCGCCGACGGTGACCTGCACGTCCGTGATGCGGGTGCCCAACGGAAACGTCATGGTTTTCGTCGTGTACGGCAGCATCGGCTCTCCCTCGTACATGGTGGCGGCGTCTGCCTCTGCCAGGCCCACGCTGACGTATGCTTCAGACGTCTGCTCGACCTGGAGCGTCGAGGGCTGTACCGAAAACGTTTTCGTGGCTGCCGTGCCCGTGTCACGTGTGGCGGTCATATGTGACATCTGCCCGGTCAGCCCGGCGATGCCGCTTCCAAGGAGCAGCAGGATTACTGCTACGGCAATTCCAGTTTTAGCGAATGCTCTCATTGTTACCTCACCATAGGTACTATCAGGTGGCGGTATAAAAAAATATCTGCTAGATGCCCCAGAAAGCGTCCTCTTTCCGCTTAATCCTGGTGACCTTGTCGAGGACGTCCTGCTCCTCCGGCGACAGGTCCATGTCGGCCAGCCGCTGTGCCGCCCCGGACGGGATGTCCACGAACAGCGTCTGCTCGGGCTTTACCTGCCGGCCAACGGTGGCCCCCTCGATGGCGATGGCGACCTCCATGCCCTGGGTGGCCTTGTCGATGGTCTGCTGCTCCTGCTGAATGCTTTTTATCTTGCCTACCGTGGTGCCATCCTGGCGCATCAGCCGCTGCATGGGCCGTATCTCCCCGGCGAGCACCCTGACCCCGATGACGGCGGGCTTGCTCACCCGGAACGTGCAGTCCGGCAGAAACAGCAGCTCGCCGGGATGCACGATCTCCTGCCGTTTTTGTTCCTCGATCTCCCGTTTCCGTTGCTCCCGCCATTGCTCCAGCTCCTCCAGGATGGTATGGATGACCTGGCTCTGGATGATGCATACGTCGGTGTCATCGGCGGCTCCCCTGGCCTCGGGGAGCACCTTGGTGTTGAAGCCCAGCACGACCCGATGCAACGGGTCCTCGTTGGTGGACGCCTCCATCACGTCTTTCTTGGAGATGCTGCCCACGTCCGCCTTGCGAAGCCGGGTGTCCTTCAGCAGGGTGGCAAGGGCTTCCAGGGAGCCGATGGCATCGGCCTTGATGATGACGCCCTCCTCCTCCGTGGGAATGTCTATCTTCATCTCGTCCTCGATGGCGTCGATGTCCGCCGTCACGTCGGCGCCGGCCACGCGCAGGGGAGCCCCGGCGAACACGTCGTCGAGGTCGGGAGCCGCTATCTTTATGCCGGTGGCCGCCTTGGCCATGTCGACGCGGCGAAACCGCTCGGAGGGATCCCGTATCTCGTCGAGGGGGCGGGGTTTCAGCAGCGCCCGGATGGAGGTCACCACCGGCCCCTGTTTGCCGCCGACGACGATGCCGTCGTCAGCCCGGATGACCCCGCTGTGGATGATGACGTCGATGGTGGTCCCCAGGCCTTTTTCCTCCTTAACCTCCAGCACGGTCCCCTCAGCCGGGCGCTCCGCCGTCTGCAGGCTGTCGCCCAGGTAGCGCTGCGCCAGCCCGACCATCATCATGAGCAGCTCGGGGACGCCTTCGCCGGTTTCCGCGGAGATGGGCACCAGGGCGACGTTTTTCGTGAAATCGCGGATGCGGTCGTACCGGTCGGAGGAAAATCCCTGGTCGTAGAGCCCTTCGACGATTTCATAAAAGTTTTCTTCGAATATCTCCCGGGTACGGGAAATCTGCTGGTCGAGGCGGTCGTCGATGCAGGCGTCCGTCCGCTGCCACCCCTGGATGGTGTCTATCTTGTTGACCGCCACGATAAACGGCGTCCGGTATCTCTTCAAAATGTCGATGGCTTCCAACGACTGCGGCATCAGCCCGTCGTTGATGTCCACGACCACCACGGCCAGGTCGGCGAGGGCGCCGCCGCGGGCCCGCAGCGTGGTAAACGCGTGATGGCCGGGGGTGTCGATGAACAGCAGCCCGGGGATGTCAAACCGGTCTCCTTTGAGCAGCGTGCCGCAGAGCTCCTGGATGACCTCGATGGGAACCTCCGTTGCACCGATGTGCTGGGTGATGGCGCCCGCCTCCCGCAGGGTGACCGTGGTACCCCTGATATGGTCCAGCAGAGTGGTTTTGCCGTGGTCAACGTGCCCTGACACCAGCACGATGGGCTGCCTGGTATACTCGGAGGCCGGTTCCATGGATATCGCTATAGGGGTATCAGGATGTTCTTTTTAGGTTTACGGTAAAAAATCAGGAGTACTTCTTGAACCCGATATCCTCCGCCGTCTCCCTGAAGCACTGCCGGCAGAGTCGCAGGCCGTATTTTCTGATGATGCCCCGCTTTCGTCCGCAGCGGATGCAGCCCTTCTGCCGCCCGTATTCCTTCTCCTGTTCCTTGACCTTGACCATGGTTAGACCACCTCGACGTCAAATACTTCTTCCATAAAATCCATCGACTCCTCGGGGGATATCCGATGGCGCTTCGGTATCTTCCGGGGCTGGATGCGTCGTTTTTTCACCCGGAACCCGGGCCGTTCGATGGTGACGCAGACGTCCATGCCGAACACTCCGATGCTCGGGTCGTATTTCATTTCCTTGAAATCCGTATGATCTGGAATGCCGAACGAGACGTTGCCCTGCTCGTCAAACGACCAGTCGGCTATCTTGTTGTTTCTGGTTGACAGCGCCCGCCTGAGGAAATCTTCCGCTTTTTCTCCCCGCAATGTGACCTTGCACCCGATGGGCATGTCCTTCCGGATGTCCCAGTCCTTGTTGATGGTTTTCGACATGGTGAGAATGGCGTCCTGCTTGGTTACGTCCTCCAGCACCTGTCGGGCCTTGCGCAGCCGTTCGCCGCCTTCTCCGACGCCGATGTTGACCGTGATTTTTTCGATTTTGAGCTTCTTCATTTCATTCATAGAGGCTCACCTCGGGAAGCGTGACCAGGGCTTTTTCGGTGCCGACGACGAACACGTAGGGCTCGATGGTGGAAAACGTTTCCAGCTTGACCACGTTGGGGCGGGAGCTTCTCGTGGTTTCCACGGCGGTTACCGTGGCGATTTCGCCGGCGTGTTTTCCGCTGGTGACCAGGGCTATGCTGCCCGGAGCCAGCGGAAACGTCTCCAGGATTTCCTGGTCCGGAATGGCAAGTTTGACCACGTCGCCCGTGCCGTATTCCTGCTCGACCGTGCAGTTTCGTCCGTCGTGCAGGTTGAGCTGGACGGCGCCGCCCTTTACCGTGGTCTTGTTCTGTATCCTGCACAGTTTCCAGGTGGCATCGTCGGCGTTGATCGGCACCAGCCGGATGGTCCCCTTGGCGTCTATGAGCACCCGATACTGCTCGCTGGCCGTGGGAAACGAGATCACGTCCATCAGTCCGCAGGGAAACCGCGGGTCTGTCCGCACGACGCCGTCCACCATGACCTCACGGGAGGCAATGATGTGGCGGGCTTCCGCCGCGGTGTCGGCATACCCCAAGTAGTCACGCAGGACGAACGCGAGGGGTATGCTCTGCTCGATGGCATGGGGGCCCAGCGACGGATGCAGCGACCATTTGTGCGTTTTCCGCTCGACGGGCCACGTTCTGGGAACGGTAACACGTTTCATATGTGACATGGTATCATTTCTCCTCTCTTTCTTTCTCTGACGGCTCGCTGTCCTCGGCGTCCTCCGGCTCCTCATCAGGCTCCTCGGGTTCTTCGGCAGGCTCCGCAGGTGCTTCATCCGCTGCTTCATCGGTCTCGCCTTCGTCGAGTTCCGGTGCGGCTTCCGCTTCCTCCGCCGCAGTCGGCTCCTCCGTCGCCTCGGCTTCCAGCTCTGTTTCTCCAGGTTCTTCCTCGGATACCGGCTCGGCCATTGCTTCGTCGGATTCGGCTGCCGCCTCCTCTTCGGGTGCTTCCATCTCGGCCTCGGCTTCTTCCTCGGCTTTTTCTGCCTCGCGGGCCGCCTCCTCCTCCATGCGCTGCTGCTCGATGATCTGCTGCTCAGCCTCTCTTTCGATTTCTTTTTTCTTTTCCTCGGAG
>JAWOAW010000091.1:0-15328 GCA_046498345.1 Thermoplasmatota archaeon | reverse complement strand
TATGGTGTTGAGGTCGCAGGCGATGAGCACGCCGGTGTTTTCCTCCTTGAACATGAGGGAGCCGGGGATGTGGCCCGCGGGATGACAGGATATCTCCATGTCACCGACGGATATGTGCTCGTCGGGGTCGATGGACAAAAAATTGCGCTCCGCCTCCTCCACGTCGCGGTCGCTGTAGGGAAACGGGTACCCGTTGCACCGCGCAATCTTCAGGGAGTCGCTGAACAGGATACGGACGATCTCCTGCGTGACAGGCGTCGAAAAAATGGGGACGTTGGAGCGTCCGGACAGCCACGGTGCCATCCCCGAAAGGTCGAGATGCCCATGGGAGAGAAACAGGCATTCGACGGGCGGCGCCTGCTCCGGATACGCCGGCGGCTCCCCCGGGGTCATGCCGTAGTCGAACAAAAGCGAGCTGCCGTTGAGCTCAGCTAAAATGCCGACACGGCCGACCTCGTGTGCACCGCCCAGAAACCGCACGTCCATGTAAACAGGGTAATATCCCCCTCCATTTAATGTTTGGGTATAGCCGGCCGGATACGTAGGCCACCGGTTTTGCGATTGACACCGGACGTATATGGTGGTTTTCCGGCGTCACATGCAAAAACAGTAAATATAAAATACTGTGGATTAGTTGTCTAATGTTAACATGGCTTATAACCACTCAAGACCCCTCCCGCGGGGGACGCTCATCTGGCTGGGCATCCTGGCCGCCGTCGGCTACTGGATTATGGAGGCAGCGGTCGACGCCGTCTTTTTTACAGGGCGACCGTTTGTCGAGGAGCTGGTCAGCCCTGCATCCCACGAGATGTGGATGCGTTCCATCGGCGCGGGATTGCTCGTCGCGCTCGCCGTCGTCGCTCAGATGCTGATGAACAGGAAAGGATGGGCGGAGGGGGAGCGCCACCGGCTCAACAGGGCGCTCATAGCCATCCGGAAGGTCAACCAGGTGCTGATCCGGGCCCAGGACAGGGACACCATGCTCCAGCAGGTATGCCACACCCTGATAGAGGGACGGGGCTACTACAACGCCTGGATAGCCGTGAAAGACGCAGAGGGCACTTTTAGCCATACCGCAGAGGCAGGCCGGGGCAAGCAGTTTCCGCTGATGCAGGAAAAGCTGCAGGCGGGCTGGCTGCCATCCTGCGGCGAAAGAGCCCTGTCCAGCGCTGCGCCCGTTGTCGTCGAGGAGCCGCCGTGGAACTGTCCTGACTGCCCGTCGGCGGAACAGTATGCGGGCAGAGCGGCCATCGCCTGCCGGCTCAGTCATGCCGGCGAAACCTACGGCTTCCTGTGCGCCTCGGTCCCCAAGCATGCCGCCAGCGACGAGTGGGAACGAGGGCTGTTCAAGGAGATGTCGGACGACGTTGCCTTCGTGCTCCACAAGCTGGCGCTGGAGGAGCAGCAGGCGAGAGCGGAGCGGAAGCTGCGGGAGAGCGAGGAACGATATCGGCGGCTGTTCGAGGCGGCTCAGGATGGCATACTGATACTGGATGCATCCTCCGGGGAGATAGTAGATGCGAATCCCTACCTCGGGGAGCTCATCGGCTACTCCAAAAAAGAGTTGAAGGGGCGCCACATTTGGGAGATTGGAACCTTTAAAGACGTCATGGAGAACAAAGAAAAATTCGATAAACTTCGGGATGAAGGATACGTTCGATATGAACATCTCCCGCTACAAACAAAAGACGGGGAGAAAGCCGCCGTCGAGTTCGTGAGCAACACCTACCAGGCTGGAGGGAAAACGGTAATCCAGTGCAACATCAGAGACATCACCCCGCAGAAACGGGCGGAGCGGAAACTCCGGCGCCGGTCGGCTGCCATCGATGCCTCCATAGACGGCGTGGCGATTCTTGACGAGGAGGAACGATATGTATATCTGAACCCCGCCCATGCCCGCATCTATGGATATGACAGCCCCGAGGAAATTGCGGGGGAAACATGGCGGGCGCTCTACGACGAGGAATGGCAGACATGGTTTGAGGAAGAAGTGATGCCCCAGGTGCGGGAGACCGGCAGATGGCGAGGTGAGGCTGTCGGCCTGAAGAAGGATGGCAGCAGGTTTCCGCAGGAGGTCTCACTGACCGGCTTGGACGACGGCGGCCTTATCTGCGTGGTGCGGGACATCAGCCAGCAGAAACGGGCGCAACAAGAGCTGAAGGAAAGCGAGAAAAAATATCGGGAGATATTCCACAACGCCAACGACGCCATGTATTTGCACAAGCTCACGGACGACGGCATGCCCAGCACCTTCATCGAGGTCAACGACGTCGCCTGCGAGATGCTCGGCTACACCCACGAGGAGTTCATGGAGATGTCACCCCGCGATATCGACGACCCCGACGCTGCCGTAGACGTGCCAGCCGTCATGCAGCAACTGCTGGACGAAGGTCATATCACCTTCGAAACGCGACATGTGGCCAAGGACGGCTCACGTGTACCCGTAGAAATCAGCTCCCACACCTTTACGCTGGACGGCGAGCGCCTCGTTCTCTCCATCGCCCGGGACATCACCGAACGGAAGGAGGCGGAGGAAGAACTCCGACGGTCGGAGCGAGAGAAAACGCTTATCCTTGACACGTCGCCCGCTCTGATAGTCTACCAGGACCCCGGCCATCGGGTGATATGGGCGAACAGGGAAGCCGCCGAGACAGTCAACGAAACCCCTGAGGGCCTGGAGGGCCGGAAATGCTTCGAGGTATGGCATACGCGAAAGGAGCCATGCGAGAGCTGTCCCG
This sequence comes from Thermoplasmatota archaeon, assembly GCA_046498345.1. Classification (GTDB taxonomy): domain Archaea; phylum Thermoplasmatota; class E2; order UBA202; family DSCA01; genus CAZESS01. The sequence continues at coordinate 12,590 of JAWOAW010000091.1, read as the reverse complement.
TAGAGGAGGCCATCGAAACAGGGGAGATGCGCCAGGGAGAGATGACGTCGCCGGACGGGCGGCACTGGCTGATACGGGGCAATCCCGTCAGGGACGACGACGGCAACATTATTGGCGCCGTGGAGACCACCCTCGACATCACTGACCGGAAACAGGCGGAGGAGGAGATGGAGCGAGCCCTGGAAAACGAACGGGTGTTCAAGTTGCAGGCGGCGCATCACTTTTTCAACCCCATCGCCATCTCCCGGGGCTACATGGACATCGCCATGGAGACACTGCCCGATGGTGAAGCAGAGATGATACAGAAGGCGCAGAAGGCCATCATGCGGGTACAGCGGGTGGTGGAAAACATCGTACAGCGAGGTGAAATACATGAATAGAACGGTTTTGGTTGTGGATGACGAGCAGGACATACAGGACATTCTCACCCGGTATCTGCAGCGGATAGCGGACGTCGAGGTGGCCAATGTCATGACCGGCGAGCAAGCCGTGGAACGATATCGGGAACTGTTGGAGGCAGATGAGGCGCCAGCATTGGTGGTCATGGACTTGAACCTGTCGGGCGCCAACCAGGACATTGAGGCCATCGAACGCCATCGAAAGGGCGATGACAGCAAGATGGACGGCGTGGACGCCACCCGGGTCATCAAAGACATGGACGCCGACGCCGTCATCTGGGGGTATACCGCCTGGCAGGGCAGCAGCTGGGAAACGGAACTCCAGAGCCAAGGCGTCGACAGGGTGGTGGGGCGGCAGGTGACCTTCAAGGAGTTTGCAGAACAGGTGGCTGATTTTCTCCGGCAGGAAGAATAGTATGAGACGAACAGGGCGGGGGAACAGTGATACAGGCAACGGGGCCGGAGAACAGGAGGGAAACTATTCTCTCCCGGCGGATTCAATACACTCTATCGTCAACCTCCAGCAGGGCGACCATCTCTGCTGCATATACGAGACAGAGGAAGAACACCAGGCCGTCGTCACCCCATACATCATCAAAGGACTGGAGCAAGCGGAGAAGGTGATGTACCTCGTCGACATCCATACGGCGGAGACAATACTTGACTACGTACGCAACAGCGGAATAGACGCCGATGCATATCATGAAAACGGTCAGTTATCTCTCCTTACCCGCAATGAGTCATACGTGAAAGACGGCGTTTTCGACCCCAAGAGCATGATATCGCTCCTTCGGTCAGAAACAGAGAAGGCCCTCGACGAGGGGTACAATGCCCTCCGGGTCACAGGCGAGATGACAGGGGCGCTTCGAGGACTACCGGGCTCGGAGCAGCTGATAGAATACGAAATCCTTCTCAACGAGTTCCTTCCCGGGAGCAGGTGTCTTGTCATCTGTCAATATGACCGGCGGCTCGATGCCGGGGTGCTGCTGGATGTGCTTCGCACCCATTCCCTGGTCATCATTGGGACGGAGGTCTATCAAAACTTCTATTACATCCCTCCAGAGGACTTGATGAGCGAAAACGTGCCTGCGGCGACGCTGCGGCGGTGGGAACAAAACCTCGCTGACCAAAAGGAGGTCGAGCGACGCCTCGCTCATCTCAACGAAACGCTTCAGCTCACCAACAAGATCATGCGGCATGACATCCTCAACGACGTGCAGGTGGCGCGCAGCGCCCTCGACCTCTACCTGGATGAGCAGAAGGAGGAACTCCTGAAGAAGATTGGCTCCCGATTGGAGCAAAGCATGTCCCTCATCAAGCGGATGCAGGAACTGGAAACGCTGGTGGTCGCCGGAGAAACACTGGAGCCATATCGGGTGAGAGACGTAGTCGAAGACGTGGTGGAAGGCTACGACGTTACATGTTCCATCCATGGTGACTGTACGGTGAAGGCCGACGCCGCTTTTCCCTCCGTCATCGACAACCTCGTGGAGAACGCCGTGATACACGGCGAGGTAGACCACGTTGAGGTGTCGATGAAGGAACAGGATGGACGATGCCTTGTCCATGTCGCCGACGACGGGACGGGCATCCCCGATGACGTCAAGGAAAGGGTGTTCGAGGAGCGCTTCAGCCACGGCGGCAGCGCTGGCTCCGGCCTCGGGCTCTACATCGTGAAAAAAGCAGTTGAGCGGTACGGCGGCAGCGTAGCCATCGAGGACAACAGGCCGTCGGGAACCGTCGTGGTCGTCGAGCTGGAAACGGCCACATCATGAGCTAGAGGCCACCTCGACAATTTCCCCCGGCGTATCCCCTGCCTGATGCAATGATACCGCGACATCAGCCCTCTGAAAGTCGTTGGTAGGGCTGGCGGATGACAAAAAAAAATGGAGGCGGTATCCCTCGCACTATCAAATATGCTTTCTGCATTTTGTGTTCCCCGGCGTATGCTGGCTCTCGCTGAACGGGGAGATATTTCCAAGAAACGGCTGGATTCTACTCCATCAGGGATGCCACGTAGGCGATAAACGAGGACAGCTTCATGCCATCGCTCCATCGAAGGTCGTAGTTGCCCGCCTTGGTTTTGCCGATGGGCGGCAGCCGGCTGTGCAGCAATCTGCTGCGGCCCTCCAGCTCGGTGACATCCAGCGCGAAGACCCGCCAGGCGTCGCCCCGGATGCCCTTCCGCCGGAACGCGAACAGGGGAAGCGCCCGGGAGCGCTCGCAGGTTTCCCGCATCTCCTCGGTTTTGCGCTGGAGCTTGTCTTTTTTCCGGCTGAACAGGATGCGGTCGCTCTTCCTGGTTTTGATTTCGACGAGGAAGGAGATGCTGCCGCGCACCGCGACGATGTCCGCGATGCCTAATGATCCGGCGGCCCGTACGACGATGAACGGTGCGTCGCGTATCCGGTAGTAGCCCTCGCGTTCTTCGGGGCTGCAGCTCCGTGTGACCGTCTCGAGCGTGGCTTCATCGGCGGACAGGATGTCCCGGAGCTCGCGCTCGTAGATGCTCATCGATTCAGTAGCCCCCGATTTTGAGCGACGGGTCGCCGAGGAGGACGAAGGACTGGATGGTGTGCAGATGCCAGCGCTGCTCGGGTGTCTTGTAGTGTGCCGTGTAGTTGGATACGGCGTGGCCCCAGCATTCGCCGAGGTATTCGTTGCCCTGGCTGTAGCCGTTGAACAGCTCGAGCTGGATGTAGCCGTAGCCTGACTCGGCGCAGTCGGGGTCGTTGACGCCGTCGCCGTCCAGGTCGCCGTCCTCGCCGGGTGTGGCCACGGGAAACGCGGTGTAGCCGAAGGTGGCGATGGCGCCGCCGCCGAGCTTACGGGCGAACCACCAGGCGCTTCCCTGCGGGCAGGGGGTGCCGGCCCAGGGATAGTTGGTCATGCTGATGTTGAACATGGCGGTGTGGCAGCCGCCGATGATGGCGATGCTGTATTCGTCGTTGAAGAAGAAGGGGATGTCGTAGAACTTGAATCCGTCCTCCCATTCGCCGCCGGTGTCGTTTTCCGCGTGGGTGCTCCAGTAGATGGGGCTGCCGTGGCCGTGCATGTGGATGAACATAGCGCCGTCGTTCATGCCCTGTTTCATGGCATCGGAGGTGACGTCTCCCCGGGTGACATATATCTTGTCGCTGTCGTAGCCGGGCAGGTAGTCGAGGACCTTATCGCAGACGATTTCCCCTTCGACGCCGAGCTGGGGGAAGTTGTCGCCGCCGGCCAGGACCACGTTTTGGGTGCCCTGGCTGGTTTCGTAGGCGATGGTCTTATCGACCATGACGTTGACCTCTGCCCGGGTGCGGCAGGCCCATCGGCCGAGATACACGTCGGGGTACAGGTCGGCCTGGTCTTTGAGCTCGCCGACGCGCTTCCATTCATAGAAGACGTCGTTGTCGTCGGTGTCCCAGGTGGAAAACGAGCCGTTGCCGTCGTACAGGTCTGCGAAGTACAGGTCGCTCATGTACCGGTTTTCATCCGCCCAGAACACGTGGACGTAGCGGACGGGCACATGCCATTGTTCCTGGATGCCTGGCTTGCGGCCGCCGACCAGCAAAACGTATGTGATCCCCCATTCCTCGACCGCGTTTTTGATGAACTGTTTGAGTATCTCGGCGTCGTCCCGCCCCTCAGCGGGGAAGTATTCGCCGGCTTTGATGCATTCCATGCAGGCGATCTTGGTGTCGATGCCGTGGCTCTGCTTGTGCTCCGCCAGGGGCTCAAGCGACGCCTCCCAGGACCGGGGGCAGACCACGAGCAGGTCGTAGTCGTCCTTCTGCACCAGGGGCTCTGACGGCGGCGTGTAATCCACCGTGACGTCGGCCCACCGGCAATACCGGAGCAGGTTTTCCGCCGGGCTATACCGGGCTGGATAGACGGTCACGGTTACCATCGTGGCGCGTTGACCGCTGCGGATGCCGCTGGCCACCTCGTAGTCATACCAGCTAACGGGGTACAGCGCCGCGCTGCCGTATACCGCCGGGTCCGGTTTTCGTGCCGGGGTGGTGGAGGTGGCTTCCATGGATGGTGCGACGGCCTGCCGGGCAGGCTGGACGGGCTGATGCAGCAGGGTTTCCTGCATGTCGCCCGTGTCCACCGTTACGTCTTCGACGGATGCGCCGTAGGGCAACGTGACGGTGGTCCGCCAGACGGGGAGGACGGGTTTGCCCTGGCTGGCTGCCATGCCGCAGTTGTCCATGTGGATCTGTGCGTAGCCGTCCTGTACGGTGACATCCGGGGTGGAGAACGAGGCGGATGCGGTGGCGGTCTGCGCCACCCGGGTTTGCTCATCCGTCTGGGGGTTGCCTGTCTCGTTGACCCCGATGGTCTGGATGCCGCCCATCAGGAGTGCTGCAACCGTGAGAAAAGCCAGTATTTTTTTCATGGCTTCTTATTAAAACGCGATATTTAAACCTTCATATCCCGCTGTATCCCGGGCCTGCGGGGCCATGTACCGGCTGCCCTGTTCCCGGGAAAAAGATTTTATGGACGGAGACGTTATAACGGTGTATGCGGACGGAGGCTGCCATCAGCGACGTCATGACCGACAACCCGGTTATCATCAGCCGGAAAGCCAGCGTCATGGACGCAGCCAGGGAGATGAAGGGGGAGGACGTGGGCAGCATCATCATCGTGGACAACGGCACGCCCGTGGGCATCGCCACCGAGAGCGACATTTTACGCAAGGTGGTCGCCGAGGGCAAAGACGCCGCTGAGATATCCGTCGACGAGATCATGAGCCATCCCCCTGTGACCATTACACCGGACGAAAAAATGATGGACGCCATCAGACTGATGAGCGACAAAAAAATACGGCGGCTTCCGGTCGTGGACAACGGCAAACTGGTGGGGATGGTGACTGAGGGAGACCTGCTCAGGATTTCTCCGCTTTTGCTCGACGTCGCCCGGGAGATGGCATCGATATCCGGCGGCGGGGAGACGGCGCAACCCCGCGAGATATCGCTGCCCGGCAAATGCGAGGGATGCGGCATGCTGTCCGACCACTTGGTCGACGTCGACGGGCGGCTGTTCTGCGAGTCCTGCGCCGACGCCTACCAGTAAAACGAGGGGATAGAATGCAAATAATGGACATAATGACACATGATATTATATCTGTCAACAAAAACGATGACCTCCAGCATGTGATGGACCTGATGGGCAAGCACAACATCAGCAAAGTCCCGGCCATGGCCGACGGCCAGCTGGCTGGCATCGTCACCGACAATAAGATAGCCGACGAGCTGGGCAGCGTACGAAACCGGGGGGTGCCACCCTCGCACATGCACGCCTCCACGGTCATGGACCGCGACTACGAGCCCGTCTACCCGCAGATGGACATCCGGGAGATACTCCGCACGGTCGGCGAACCCGGCCTGACCATGCTCCCCGTCCTGGAAAACGACATGCTCGTCGGCGTGGTCACCAAGGCCGACCTGCTGCCCATGGTGGACGACGACCGCCCGCTCACCGAGATCATGACCAGCCCGGCGTACACGGTCAAGCCAGACGACCGCATCGTCCACGCCCGCCGGCGGCTGCTCGACCACGACATCGCCCGGCTGCCCGTGGCCGTGGACGGCGCCCCCAAGGGCATCATCTCCGACATGGAAATCGCGTTCGCCCTGGCAGACCTCAAGCGGTCGGTGTCACTCGGAAAGCAAAACCACCGGCTGCGGGAGCTGCACGTCGAAGATGCCATGCGGGCCCCGGCCCTGGTCGCCGGAAGAAAACGCACCATTAGGGAGGCGGCTCAGATCATGCTGAGCCAGGCGGTGGGCTGCCTGCCCGTCGTCGACGACAACGACGTCATCGAGGGAATCGTGACGAGGACAGACCTGCTGCGGACGCTTCCCGACACCCTATAGCATGGGGGCGTTGCGCAGCCATTCGATGTCGCTCAGGTAGAGCTGCCGGATGTCATGCAGGCCGTAGAGCTCCATGGCGATGCGTTCCAGGCCGAGCCCCCAGGCCAGAACCGGCTCGGTGACGCCGAGCGGCTCGGTGACCTCGGGCCGAAAGATGCCGGAGCCGCCGAGCTCCATCCACCGGCCATGCCATCTGACCTCGACGTCCATGGACGGCTCCGTATACGGGTAATATGCCGGGCGGAGGCGGATGTCGTCAAAGCCCAGCTTTTTGTAAAACTCGGTCAGCAGGCCGATGAGCTGCCGGAAGTTCGCTTGCTCCTCGTGCACGATGCCCTCTATCTGGTAGAACTCCGGCAGATGCGTGCTGTCGATGGTCTCCCGCCGGAACACCCTGCCGATGGAAAACACCTTGGCCGGCGGCTCCGGATGCTCCGCCAGATACCGGATGGTGTTCACCGTGGTATGCGTCCTGAGCACCACGCGCCTGGCCTGCTCGCTGTCGAAGTCATACTGCCAGCCCGTGGAGCCCGTGTCGCCCCCGGTCTCATGCACCATTTTGACGATTTCGAGCAGCTCGTCATCGATGGGCAGCGTGTCGGGATTTGAGCAGTAAAACGTGTCCTGCATGTCCCTCGCTGGATGATCCTGCGGGATAAACAGGACGTCCATGTCCCAGAAGCAGGGCTCCACGTAGCCGCCCGTAATCTCCTGGAAGCCCATCTCCACGAAGATACGCCTGACCCGCTCGATGAGCCGGCTCAACGGATGCCGCTTGCCGGGGTGCACCACCGGGGCGAAGCTCGTGACATCATATCTCCGGAACGACCTCTCCCGCCACGAGCCACTCTGGATGTGCTCCGGCGTCAGCTGCGCGATCTCCTCCGAGATCTCCAGGCCCTGTTTGACAACGTCTTTGCCCGTGTCAGACAGGATGACCGTCCGCGTTATCTCCTCGTTTTCCGACAGGGCGTTGCGCTGCACCAACGTCTCCGCCATATCCGGATCGCCGGGTGCCTCCCCCTTGGCTATCCGCCGTAGCACCATGACCTCGGGCTGCTCCCCCTCGACGGCTTTTTCTCCCTTTTCCGTCGGCGTGAGCACCCGGTCCCCCTCTTTTTTGTCGATGGTGCACCAGCCCTTGCGCATCAGCCAGCCGATGGCGATGTCGAGGTCGTCCCGCTGCTTCCGCAGCTCGCTGAAGCGATGTGTGCCATCCATAACGAGCTCCAGCACCTGGACCTCGGGCAATCCCTCCTGCAAAAAGCGCTGGCCTTCCCCGGTGACCTGGTAGCTGCTCTCGAGGTCTTCCTCCATCGCCGCCAGCCCCTTCGACTGCAGCCACGACGAAGCATTCATCACCTTGACCTGCTCCAAATCCGTTGCCTCCATGAGCTCATCAGGCGACGCCCGCCCGCCGCGCTCGTCGAGCGCCAGCAGCACCTTTTTCTCCGCCGTGGACAGCGTCTCCACCAGGTCATCCGTTCCATCGCTCGTGTTGGCTTCCATTGTCCCCATGAAACATCATCCGGCTATTAAAACTTGGCTATAATTGGATATAATATGGGGGCAGAACATAACCGAGCATAAAAGTTTTTAGGGAAAACAAAAAGCCGAAGATGCCCAGGGCGACCAGGGCCACGCCAAACTTTTTCACGTCCATAGCCAGCCAAATATTACAGAATCGCTGTTAAACATTACGTTAATCGTTGTAAGATAGGAAGTGGAATAAAGTTTATTAATCAAGAGTGGGTAAACGCTATGCGCTATGATGGATGACGACGCGCCGTTAACGTCGGACGAGGAGCAACTGGTCGGGCAAGCCATCTCTGAATTTAAGGGTGGGGAAACGGTCACCCTTGACGAATTCAAAGGAAAATAAAGTATCTGTCCATCCGATAAGCTCCCTCCTTTTGTCTTCAGTCTGTTAGCAGGCTTTTTAGAAATGTTTATATAAAATCCGGGACTTCCTTTTTTTGCGGTAAAATGGATGGGGATGCGGACACGTCAGCGTCAGCGGATTTACACAGGGCCATCCTGGACCATCTGCCGGACGGCGTCATCGCACTCGATGCATCCGGCGCCGTTTTCTACCGGAACCAGGCTGCCCGGGATCTCGCCGACGACACGTTACCGGTCGACCGGGAGCAGCTCGACGTGCTGCTCGAACACCGCCGGCGGCTCACCAGCGTCCACTGGCAGCCCGACAGCCATTCATATACGGTGGACGGCGTCCCGCTGCCCGGGGGCGCCGTCCTGGTCATCCGGGACACCCGCGAGCAATATGAGGCGCGGAAAGCGCTCGAGCAGCGCATGGAGCAGTTTCGGCTGCTGACCGAGCATGCGCCCACCGGGGTTGCCATTCTCAGGGATGGCACCTGTGTCTACGCAAACGCTGCCTTCGAGGACATCGCCGGTGTCGATGCATCCGGCGACCGTTTTCTCGACCATGTGCATCCCGACGACCGGGCGACTGTCCGCGGTCTCATAGAAAAAGCCGATGGCGACATCCAGCCTGCCTGCACCATCCGGCTTCGCACCCCGGGCGGCATCGTCTGGGTGGAATGCACCGCCGCCAGGGTCACCTATCAGGGGCATCCCGGGCTCCTGGTCAACCTGATGGATGTCACCCGGCATCGGGAGCTGGAAGACGAATATCTGCGTTCCCGCCGGCGGATGGAGCAGGCGGTGGAACGCGAGCGGCGGTTCATCGAGGATGTCTCCCATCATTTTTTCAATCCCCTGTGTATCGCCAAGGGATATCTCAACCTGTCCATGCGGGACGTGGACCCCGAGGTGCAGCGGAAGCTCCAGATCACCCGGGACGCGGTCGACCGCATGGAAAACGTGGTCAAAAACGTGGTCCGGGATGGCACCATCTGCGAATAGGCAAAATTTTTTATAAAATACCCTAATTAGGTGTCCGTATAATGTCCGTCGAGGAGCTTCAGAACAGACGTGAGCATCTGCAGGAAAAAATTGGTGAGGCAAAACAGAAAAGAGACCGGCTCAACCAGAAAACCCGCGAGCTCAAGCAAAAAAAATATGATATCGCCCACCGGATAAAGGAAGCCAAGGAGGAAGGCATCCGGCACAAGGAAAAACGAGACGAGATCAACGAACGCGTGGCATCCATCAAAGAAAAACGCAAGGAATACAACGAGCAGCACCGCGAGCTCAAAAAAGAGGCAGAGGCTCTCCGCAAGGAATATCTGCCCCAGGAGACCCCCATCGAGGTACTGAAGGACCGGAAGCAAAAGCTCGAGTTCAAGCAGATGACCCAGCAGCTCTCCAAAAAAGCCGAGCAAAACCTGGTCGAAGACCTCAAAGAGCTCACCCGGAAAATAAAGGCCCGGGAAAAAATCCTGGAGGAAAACCCGGAGCTCCGCGAACTCATCGAAAAACAGAAACGGATGAAAGAAAAAGGCGACAAAGCCCACGAAAAAGTCAAAGAGCTCGCAGAGCGCGCCCAGGACCACCACGTCAAAATGATCGACGCATTCAACCAGTCAGACGAGCTCTACAAGGACCTCAAAAAAGTCCAGAAGGAATACGTCCTCGCCCGCCTCGACGCCGACAAAGCCCACAAAAAAATGGTGTCCTACGTCAAAGAAATCAGGGACGTCGAAGACGAGATAAAGGACGTCAAACACCAGGAAAAACGAGACGAAATGCAGGAAAAACGAAGCGCCATCCAGGAGGAAGCCGACGACGTCTACGAGCGCTTCAAAAAAGGCGAAAAGCTGTCCACCGAGGACTTTATGCTCCTGCAGAAGGCGGGGCTCATCTAGCGTTCCCAGGGCATCTGGCCTGACAGCTGCTCTGTCCAAAAAGCGGCATATTTTTTCTGTGCCAGCATGTCGCCCGTCAGCACCTGGCCCTCGGACGCCCGCCGGCTGAGATGTTTTCCCAGGTTGAGCTCGTCCATGCTGTCCCGGAGCAGCTCCGCGGCGTGGCGGTAGCGCCGTTTGATTTTGACCGTCCATCGACCGTCTTCCACGGAGGGCCCTTCAATGGTTCGGGGATGCCCCGTCCATTTTTCGCGGAAGGCGGCGGCGTGTTCCTCCTGGTCTACGGGCGGGCCCGGGTGGACGCGGCTCGGCTGGAGCTCCCGCTGTTCCAGCTGGACGGCCAGCAGCACCTCGTCGTCGACATGGTAGGCGCCGTCCACGGGGACAAAGTCGTGTTCCCGTAGCCTGGTCTGCAGGCTCCGCACCGCCTTCCGCACCTGCGAGTACAGGATGTCGTCGACCACGCCGGGCCGGGGAAGCTCGACGCCCACCCATCGCTCGAGATGGGGCCGTATCTGTTCCAGCGGCCAGGGTTCCACGGGCCGGGGAAAAAAGAACGTCAGTCGGGGCCTGTCAATATAGGCGGATGCGGCCCGTATGAACAGCCGCCGTTTTTCCTCGGACACCGCGGCCGCCACGTTCCGGGAGGGGTCCACCGGGTCCACGAACACAAACGGCTCGGGAAACGACGCCGCCGGCTGGCTGGAGAGCCACAGCGCCGTGCCATCCTCCCAGGAGGGCGCCTGCCGGAGCACCTCCATGAACGAGCCATACCGGATGACCAGCAGCTCGGCCAGGTAGCCGGCGAACCCTCGCACGCGTTCCTCGGCGCTGTAACAGCCGACGCCCTGCATGAACTGTTTGAGCAGCCGCACCTCGTCTTTCTGCTCCTCCCCGAGATGCTCCTGGACATATCTGGTGTGAAACGGCGTCCGGTCCACCGCGCTCTGCAGCCGCCCTGCATCGTCCACCCGGTAGCAGGGGACCACGTCGACGTCGTAGCCCTGGTAGCGCCCCCGGACGTAGGGATGCTCCGCGTACTGGATGTCCCAGTCCGACAGCACCGCGGTGCCGATGTCCAGCGCCCGCTGTTTCATCTGCTCTCGCTCCGTATCGGATGGAAACAGCAGGAACAGGTCGATGTACAGCGCCCCGCGGAGGTAGGTATCCTTGGCGATGGAGCCCACCAGCAGCACCGACAGGTCGACGTCGCGTTCTGCTGCTGCATGCCGCAGTTCCCCGGTGAGCCTGTCGACGGCCTCCTGGAGCTCCTGTCGCTCCGCCGATGTGGGCACGATTTTGTCGAGCACCGTGGCCCGTATCTGGTTGTGGGTGGTCATAGTGTGATGTCGCTCAGCGTGGTGTAGACCGGTCCCTCGGGGGATAGCTCGCTTTTTTTCAGCTGGATGCCTTCAACGCTGAGGTCGCCGAACTCGGTGTTCTCGTGCTCCTGCACCAGGCTGCGGACGGCGTCTTTGCCCCGGGCGCCCTTCATGCGGGCCACCGTGGCATGCGGGGTAAACTCGTGTTTTTCTTTTCGGAATCCCTGCCCGGCCAGCCGGTCGTCCAGTGTCTCCGCGATGTGCCTGGTCTGCCCGTCGTCGTCGACGCCGATCCAGATGACCTTGATGTAGTCGAGATGGGGGAACACGCCCACGCCCTGCAGGCTCGCATGGTAGGGCTCCACGTCCGCTGCGGCTGCCTGCATGGCGTGCTCGACAGCCGGGATCTTGGCCTCATCGGTGTCCCCCAGAAACTTCAGCGTCACATGGATGTTCTGCGGTTCCACCAGCTTGAGGTTGGCGCCCGTCTCCTCCAGGCGTTGTTCAAGCTCGACCAGCGGCTGCCGGGCGCCGATGTCGATGGCGGTAAACAGGCGATGCCGTGCCATGGTATCCCCTGTACATACAGGTGACCGTATATCACGTTTGTGTCACCGGCTATCTCGTACGGCGGCCTGTCTACAGGTAGTCGTCGAGGCTGTGCTGCTGGTCGAGGTCGAGCTCGTGCTGCCAGCCGAACTCCTGCCATTCCAGTTTGTAGTCGTCGAGCAGCCGCCGGACCATCTCGGGGATACGGGGGGCACAGAGGATACCTCTCACCTCTGCATCGGGGTTGCCATGCCGCAGGTCCCGGACGTACATCCTGAGCTGCTGGACCGCGTTCAACGTCGCCTGCCCCCGTTTCACCTCGATGACAACCGGGACGTTGCCTGCATCGCGCCCGTAGAGGTCTATCATGCCGGATGGCACCTGTTTCTCCCGCTGCGTTATCCGCAGCCCCGGTTCGATGACCTCCGGGCTGTCCATGATCTTGTCGACGATGTCCTGCTCCATGCCCACCAGCTGCAGCTCCGCCCGGTCCTCCATGGCCGACACCAGCATCGCCTCGACGTGGCGGAACAGCACGCTCATCTGCTCCCGGTTGCCATAGTGCACCGCCCGGACCATGAACCACCCGTCTCTCTCCAGGAACGATACCCGGGAGCACGAAGCCGGCAGCGTCACCGTCCGGGAGGTATCCCGCATCCGGACCGG
>JAWOAW010000077.1:0-21138 GCA_046498345.1 Thermoplasmatota archaeon | reverse complement strand
ATCGTTGATATAGCCCTGCAAGGTCTTGCTTTCCCCATCTTCCATAGAAGCAGAGGCAGGCATATCAGCCAGGATGAGCGTGTCGCAGGGGATGACCCGTTCTGTCTCCGGCAGGGGCTGCATGTCCTCGTCGACCCGGGCGACGGTCACCGATTCGACGCGTCGCATGCCTTCGATGTGGGTCACCGTGTGGCCGAGGTGGAGGGGGATGTCGTGGTCGTGCAGGCACTGGACCACGTTGCGGGTCAGCCCGCCGGGATGGGGCATGATCTCGTAGACGCCTTCCACGCTGGCGCCCTCCCAGGTGAGGCGGCGGGCCATGATGAGGCCGACGTCGCCGGAGCCGAGGATGACCGCGCTGCTGCCGGGCATGACGCCTTCGATGTTGATGAGCCGCTGGGCTGTCCCGGCGGTGTAGATGCCGGCCGGCCGGGGTCCGGGCAGCCGTATCTGGTTGCGGGTGCGCTCCCGGCAGCCCATGGCCAGCACGGGGGCCTGCGCATTGATGGTGAACACGCCCCGGCGGGGGTTGACCGCGGTGATGGATTTGTCGGCGTCCAGGCTGAGGGCCATGGTGTTGGTCATCACCGTGATATCCGCATCGTGAACCCTGTCGACGTATGCTTGCGCGTATTCCGGCCCGGTCAGCATCTCGCCGAATATGAAGGTGCCGAAGCCATTGTGGATGCACTGGGGCAGGATGCCGCCCAGCTCGCCGTCGCGTTCGAGGAGCACGACGTCGTCGGTATGCTCGGCTGCCGCAAGGGCTGCGGCCAGCCCGGCGGGGCCGCCGCCGATGACCGCGACGTCAGTCTGCATGGTTCCCCTCCAGCAGGCTTTTGGCCCGCCCGGCGAAGAGATATGAGCCGTCCCCGTTTTTCTGTACCTCCTCCAGCGGAACGTCGAGCTCCCGGGCGATGATTGCCGCGACTCTGGGCAGGCAGAAGCCGCCCTGGCATCTCCCCATGCCGGCGCGGGTCCGCCGCTTGACCGCGTCGACCGTGCGGGCGGGAACCGGCCGGTGCAATGCAGCGATGATGTCTCCCTCGGTGACGTGCTCGCAGCGGCAGACCACGTGGCCGTGGCGCTCGTCCCGCTGGATGCGATGCTGTCGTTCCTCGTGGCTGCATTCCCGGAACGTGGGCCGGGCTTGTCGATGCGGTTCGAAGCCGGGTTTTTCGGCGAGTGTGAGATCCTGCTCCCGGAGGATGGCGATGGTCCGGGCTGCGACGGCGGGGGCGGCTGCCAGTCCCGGCGACTGGATGCCGGCCACGTGGATGAAGCCTTCAACGTGGTCGGCGGGGCGGATGATGAAGTCCTCGGTGAACGTGCAGGCTCGGAGCCCGGCGAAGTAGGCGATGACGTCCCGGGTGGGAAAATCGGGGAGTAACACCTGATATTTCTTGAAAATGGTTTCGAGGTCGCCGGCGGATACCGCTGTATCATCGCGGTATGGCGTCTCCGTCATGGTTGGCCCCCACTGGACGTGGCCGTCGGCCGTCACCATGACCCCGCCGCCCTTGTAGTGCTCCCGGCGCGGGAACCGGAGCAGGCTCATGCAGTGGTTGACATATCCGTTGTGGCGGCTGTCGAATAGGGCGATGGCGCCCCGCTTGGGATGGATGGTGTACTCGCGGGCGCCGGCCATCTCGGCGACGTGGCCGGCGTAGAGCCCGGCGGCGTTGACAATCCAGGAGGTCTCGATGCGGCCCCTCGTGGTGACCACGGCGGAGACGTGTCCACCGGAGGTTTCGATGTCGGTCACCGGGGTGTCGAGCATAAGCTCCACGCCGTTGTCCACCGCGTTTTCCGCCAGGGCGATGGTCAGCCGGTAGGGACAGGTGACGCCGTAGGTCGGCGAAAAAACGGCGGCGATGACGTCGTCGGTGATGCGGGGCTCCCTTTTTTTTACCTCTCCAGGGCTCACCTGTTTCATGGGCAACCCGAGTTTTTTGGCCCGCCGCAGGAGTATCCAGGGCACCAGGCGTCTGCCGAGCGGGACGGCCAGCCAGTTTGGAACGGGGAGGTCGGTGAAAGAATCAGGTGTCAGCACGATCCACATGCCGCACTGGCGATAGGGCACGTCGAGCTCCTGACAGAGGCGGGGATACATGCGGTGTCCCTCTATGCAGAGCCGCTGCTTGAGGGTCCCCATTTTTTCGCCGATGCCTGTATGGACCATGGCGTTGTTGGCCTTGGTGGTCCCGCAGGCCACGTCCGGCTCTTTCTCGACCAGGATGATGTCGAGGTCGTAGCGGGAGAGCTCCCGGGCGATCATGCAGCCGGTGACCCCGCCGCCGATGATGACCACGTCCGCGGTGGCAATGGTCTCGCCGGTTCCCTCCTGCTCACCGGGTTCGGGTTTCCCAGGGTACCCGATATCGTTGACCACGCCGTACACCCCGTCGATGCAACCTGCAGCCCGGCCGAGCTCAATGTACATGTCATGCGAGGCAACCCGGCCGTCGAGATAGACGATGCCGTTTTCGACCGAGACATGGATGCCGGGGTGGACACGGCGCACGGCGCGCTCCGCCTTTCGCTGGATGGACCGGTCGTTCATGCGCGCTCCCGTGCCTCCTGGAGGAGCTCGGTGACATCTGTGACGTCTGCTCCCTCGGCGGTGAACGCGGTGTTGCAGGTTGGGCAGGCGGTGACGATGGTCTGGCTGGCCCTGTGCAGCTCCTGGATGCGCCTCCTGGTGATGGCGGAGGCGAGGTCGGGGTGGGTGGTGCCCAGTGAGCCGCCGCGGCCGCAGCACCCCGTGTTTTTTCCGGCATAGTATGCCTCGGCGATGGCTACGCCGATGTGGCGGAGCAGCTCCCGGGGCGCGTCCGTGATGCCGAGTTCGCGGGCCAGCGTGCAGGGATCGTGGTAGACGCACGTGGTGTCCAGGGAGCCAAGCTGGAGGGCTCCTGTCTCGACGCGCTCATGCAGGTACTCGGTGCTGTGATACACCTCTACCGGCAGGTCGACGCCGACCGAGGGATATATCTCCCGGTACATGTAGGTGCAGGTAGGGCAGCTGCAGACCAGCTGGCTGCAGCCGCTCTCCTCGATGGCCGCGGCGTTGTGCCGGGCGAACTCTTTGAAGGTGTCGTCAAACCCGAGGTTGTAGAGCGGGGCGCCGCAGCACCATTCCCGGGGCAGCATCGCATATGGTTCGTCGTCGAGCAGCGCCGTCATGGCATCCGCTATCCCGGTGTGGGCGGAGGCGACCTCGCATCCCATATAGTAGAGGACGTCACCCTGCCGGGGCGCGTCGGGCTGTATCTGTGGCTCGTCCAGGACGTGGTGTTCCTGCAGGTGCTGCTGCAGCTCCGCGGCCGCCGGTGGCATTTGCTTCTGGCCGACGAGGTCGGCGCGCACCCCGCGGAGAATATCCCCGGCGGAGAAATCGAAGGGGCACCATTCCCGGCAGGCGTCACAGTTGCAGCAGGCGTACATCAGGTCGACTGCGTCGCTGGAGTCAATGCGGCCGGTCTCGATGAAGTAGGCAACGCGGGATTTGCCGGACGGCGACATGGCGTCGTTTTGCGCCGCCGTCAGGACCGGGCAGTCGAACTTGCACATGTTGGGGCAGAGTGCGCATTTGATGACCGCGTCGAAGTCGGCGCTGGTGCCCTTTTTTGGCAGGTACTGTTTTTTGCCGCGGAGAAACTGCTTGAGCGCGGCGGCCTTGGTGGCCATCCCGGCGTTGGACATGGCGTCGAGAACCCAGCCGTATTTTTTCCGCATGCTATCCATGGTCATCCTCCCTGCAGTCCGACAGCTTGCCGGGGTTCATGACGTTGTTGGGGTCCAACGCCTGCTTGATATGCTGGAGCATCTGCAGGCGGCCGTCGAGCTCGTCCGCGAGCCATGGCTGCCGGATGAGGCCGATGCCGTGGTGGTGGCTGATGGACCCGTCATGCTGGAGGCAGGATGCCATGATGGCGTCCCAGACCGCCCGGTAAAACTCAAACGGGCTGCGCTTTCGCGGCACTCCGCCGAACGTGAAGTAGAAGCAGACGCCCTGGGGGTAGAAATGCGACGCATGCCCGGAGGCGACCACCACGCCCGTGACATTCCGCATGGCCTCGATGATAGCATTGTAGGTTTGCAACGCCTGGCGCCATCCCACGGATATCTCGACGGTGTCGAAGATGAATCCCCGCGGGGTGAACTCGGAGGACTCCTTGACCTTGAAGCGCGTGTCCACCCAGCGCTCGGCCGGTGCCTCCCCTTCATCATGGCCGCTGTGCTCCCTGCACATCCGGGCTGCAATCGTTTCTTCAAGCTCGACGAGCTCGGGGTCGCCCTCCATGACCAGGATGAGCATGCACCGGTGCTTGACGTCGAAATGCCGCAGCGTCTCATGCTCGTCGTAGATGCGCATCACCGCCGGGTAAACGTTTTTCCGCAGGATATGCCTGGTTGCCTCCAGCGCGTCGGCGATGCCGTGGAAGGTGTAGGCGTGCAGTGCGCGGCGCTCGGGGTACGGCCATATCTTGAGCGTTGCCTCGGTGACCACGCCCAGGGTGCCCTCGCTGCCCAGCATGAGCCGCTCCACCCGGGGGCCGGTCGAGGTGCGGGGCACCGGACGGGAGCGGATGACGGTGCCGTCGGGAAGCACCGCTTCCAGGGCGACGAGCATGTCCTCTATCTTGCCGTACTTGGTGGAGAACTGGCCGGCGGCCCGGCAGGCCAGCCAGCCGCCCAGGCTCGAGCAGTACAGGGACTGCGGAATGTGCCCCAGGGTGTACCCGGCCCGGTTGAGCTCCCGTTCCAGGGTCATGCCGTTGATGCCGGTCTGCACCGTGGCCATCAATCCCTGGTCGTCGATGGACACGATGTCGTGCATACGCCGCATGTCGAGCATCACGCCGCCCTGGACGGGTACGGCGCCGCCGACCACGCCGGAGCCCTCCCCGTAGGGCACCACCGGGAAGCCCCGCTCGTTGGCCAGCTGCATGACCGCTGCCACGTGTTCAACGGTCTCCGGCCAGACGACGGCGTCGGGGAGCGCCGGCAGGCGGCCGTCGAGGAGCCAGCGCAGCGATATCGGCCAGTAGTCTTTGCCGTAGACCACCCGGTCTGACTCCCGGGTTGACACGCCATCGGGCATGATGGAGCGGAGCTGCGCTATGACGTCGTCGCCGAGGCCCGCTCCGGAGCTGTAGACGGTGTCGTATGCCATGTGGAGAGACAACACGAGGGGATTATAAAAGAGTAGCCACTCAGTCCGCCCATCTTTTCGTCATCGTCGGCTGGCGTTCTTCATCATCGTGGCATCTGATGTATTGCCCGGTGGTTAAAATAGCTTTAGGGCCGGGGCCGCCGATGGAACGCTACTCTGACTCTATCCGCGGGGCCAGCAGGTAGGAGATGTCGCCTTCGCCGTCGGCTATCTTGAACGCCATCTTGACCGGGTAGTCGGTGCCCAGCCGGAAGGTTATCTGGTCGCTTTTCGCCGATTTTATCATGTCGCTGAAATAGTCCAGGGAGAACAGGCTGCGCACCTGTTCCTCGCATTCCAGGGACACCAACTGGCTTTTCGGGATGGCAAGGTTGACGGTGTCGGTGTCGCCTTCGGCCGACAGCTCAAACCCGTCGGGGGAGGCGGACAGGGCGATGTGGTCGGAGACGGCCTCCGAAGCGCGGACGCCGCGGTAGACCTCGTCGGCCCTGACCACGACCTCGATGTCCAGGTCGAGGCTGGGTATCTTGGCGTCGCTCATCTCGGCGGTATCAAGGAGCGTCATGTGCCGGGTGAGGTTGCCGATTTTGACGATGAGGCGGCCCTCTTCCTCCTGCTCCAGGCAGATGACGTCCTCCGTGGCGGGAAGCTTGAGCATGCCCTTCACTTTTTCCAGGTCCACGGCCACTTCGACCTCCTCTTCGACGTCGTATTCCTCGAAGGCCTCCTTTTTGAGCTTGAAGTCTATCATGCCGACATGGGCGGGGTCGACCGCGCGGGCGTACATCTCGTCGGGCGTAAAATGCAGCTTTACCTCGTCCACCAGGATGGCGGTGGCGTCGACCACGGTCCGGAGAAAATCGCTCTTTATCGTTACCCTGAACATGGTGATAAATGAGCCGTTGCTTTAAAAATATAGCGATGGACATAAAAAACCCCGGGGAATATGGAGACATGGACCTCATGGAAGCCATCCGCCAGCGGCACTCCGTGCGAAGCTACCGGGACAAAGACGTGCCAGAGGAAACCCTGCAGCGTATCCTTGAAGCAGCCCGGCTGGCCCCGTCGGCGAAAAACCGACAGGAATGGAAGTTCGTCGTGGTCACCGACGAAGCAACCAGGCAGGAACTGCAGCAGGCCGCCAAGGGACAGCGGTTCGTCGGCGAGGCACCGGTGGTCATCGCCGGCGTCGCCACGGAAACCGGCTACGTGATGAGCTGCGGGGTGCCGGCGGCCCATGTCGACGTGGCCATCGCCATGGAGCACATCGCGCTGGCTGCCGCCGCCGAAGGGCTGGGCACCTGCTGGATCGGCGCCTTCTACCAGGAGGCAGCCCGTGAAGCGCTCGATGTCCCGGATGATTGCACGGTGGTGGCGTTGATGCCGCTCGGGTATCCCACCGACACGCCGGGAGAGAAGAAGCGGAAGCCCCTGGATGCCATCATGTCCCGGGAGCATTTCACGCGGTGATTCGCCGGGTGGTGAACAATCTCCGTAGCCATTTATACCCCCGCCGGGTTACTAGATGGAGATGAGAGACATGAAACAATATGTGGCCCTGCTTGTCGTCGCGGTGTTCATGGCCAGCATGTTGAGCGGCTGTCTGACCGCGGAGCGAAACATGCAGGTTATCAGCATTCCCCCGGTGTCGGCGTCGGCCGGCAGCGACCCGCAGACCGCCATCGGGCGCCTGTACAGCCAGCGCGGCGAGGTTATCAACGCCTCCGCTCCATCCTACCAGCTGCCGCTCGACCTCGACGACATCGAAAACCTCGAGCAGGTCAGCGGGGCATTCGAGCTGTCCGACGGGCAGCTGGAGATGCTGCAGCATAACGGCTTCGTGGTCGTGGACGGCGGCCCCGTAAGCGACGTAAGCGTCGCCTACCGCCGGGTGCAAAACGCCGGGTTGCCCATCTTCGTCACCAGCGACACCCTGCTGCATCTGTACCACGTCCAGTTCAGCCAGCTGCTCAAAGAGATAGAGGAAGCGGTGTTCTATGCAAACATCACCGCGCTCAGCCGGACGATGGCCGACCGGGCGAAAGCGCAGTACCAGGCCTTCGACGACGAAACGCTCAAGGAGGCGGCCCGGCGCAACCTGGCCTTTTTCACCGTGGCCGCCAGGCTTTTAGACAACGATACGGGCATGGTGCCGTCATCCGTGGCGGACATGGTCGCCATGGAGCTGGACAGCATCGCTGCCCATGATGGCTACCACGAGAGCGCCATCTTCGGCTACCGGGAGGACTACTCGCAGTATGTACCACGGGGCCATTACACCGCCTCGCCGGCCCTGAAGCGATATTTCCGGGCGCTGATGTGGTACGGGCGGATGGCGTTCCTGCTCAGGGGCGGCACCCCGTATGGCCCGGACCAGCCCCACCTGGTGTCGGAGCGCAATGCCACCATTGCCACGGTGCAGGCGGCCCTCATCGCCACCGGGTTGCCACAGGTCGAGGTGGGCGACGGGACGGGCTGGGACGTCTGGCAGCGCATCTACGCTGTCACCTCGTTTTTCGTGGGTACCGCCGACGACCTGACGCCACATGACTACCTGCGCTGCCTCAACGAGACCTACGGCGGGAGCTTCAACGCCTCGATGCTGGCCAACGCCTCCATGATACGGCAGCTCAAGGGATGCTTGGCGCAGTTGCCGGGTCCGCGCATCTACGGCGGCACCGGTGAATGCCGCATAGCGCCGCCGTTCACCAGGGAGAAGCTCGACGCTGCGCTGGCGAAGACGGCCGGCCTCCGGTTTATGGGGCAGCGCTTTGTGCCGGACAGCTACATGTTCCAGCAGCTGGTCTCCCCGGAGGTGGGCATGTACACCGGCAGCCTCGACGGCAACGAGAGCAGGTGGCCGTTCACCGTGGAGCGGACCCAGGCCGGGCCGGCGCGGTGTTTCCCCCGCGGATTGGACGTCATGGCCGTGCTGGGCTCGCAGCGGGCGGAGGACATCCTGAGCAGCCAGGGCGATACCGGCTACGGGGGCGGCAACAGGAGCTACGACGGGCAGTTGTCGATGCTCCGTGATACGTTCGGCGATTTCAACGTCTCTGAGTGGAACCGCAACCTGTACTGGAGCTGGCTGTATGCATTGCAGCCGCTGCTGGATGAATACGGCGACGGGTACCCATCCTTTATGCGAACCCGGGCCTGGCGGGACAAGCAGCTCAACGCCGCGCTGGCCTCCTGGACGCAGCTCCGGCATGACACCATTCTCTATGCGAAGCAGAGCAACACCCTTGTGGTAACGGGTTTGGTGGAGGCGCCGGGCTACGTGGAGCCCGTCCCCCGGCTGTACATGCGGCTGCAGTCGCTGGTCAACATGACCTGGCAAGGTCTCGATTCGTTCGGATTGCTGGATAGCAATGGAACAGAACGGCTGGACGCGCTGCATGACATGCTCGGCCGGCTGTTCGACCTGGCGAAAAAGGAGCTGGAGGGCACATCGTTCGACAGCGCGGATAAACAATTTCTGGGCTCGTTTGTCCGCTCGCTCAACCGGACGATGGAAGGCGTCAACGAACGGGGGCGGCGGATGCCCATGGTGGCCGACGTGCACACCGACGGCAACACCGGGCAGTGCCTCGAGGAGGCGGTGGGCTACGCCGACCTGGCCATCGTGGCGTACATGCTTCCCGACGGCACCGTCATGGCCGGCGCCGGGCCGACGTATAGCTACTACGAGTTCAAGCAGCCCGTCAGCCAGCGGCTCACCGACGAGGCCTGGATGGACATGCTGGGGCAGCCGCCGGCGCGGCCCGAATGGACGAGCAGTTTTGCCTCGTAAAAAGGCGGGGGCGGCGCCGGGCTATGCGACGATCTGCTGGATTTTCTTGGAGAAGGTATCGAATCCGATGTTTCGGGAGAACACCTGCACGGCACCCGTCTCTTTGAGGCGGTCGCCCCATTCCAGGTCCGCGAAGGCGGTAAACCCGACGATGTTGGCGTCCGGGTCCAGCTGCAGTATCTTTTCTGCGGTCTGGACGCCGTCCATCTCGTCGCCCTCCATCTGCCGTATCATGGCCGCCTCGCTTTTTGTGCCAGAGAGGTTGAGGTCCATGACCACGACGTCGGGTCGCCATCCCTGCTCCATCAGCGTGTTGTACAATTTCACGCCCTCCTCGCCCGCATAGGCCGTATGAACCGTGAAATAGTCCGGGAGATACGTCCGGATGAGACGCTGAATCTCTGGGTCATCGTCCACCACGAGTGCCTGCTTCCGCTGCGTCATATGCCTCCATGGTAGCAATGCACACCATCATATAAACCTTTGTTTAAAAGCAGGTTTAACAAAAGTCGTTTACGTGGAGGCTATATATCGTGATGATTGCGCCGGTGGGCTAGACGGGCAGCGTGGTCGTACCCCGGGGCATCACCAGCACGGAGGCATCGCCTCCCTGGTCGGCGAGCGCCTGCTCCAACGCCTCGTTTACGTCGTCGTAGACCCGCATGCGGAACACCTCCCGGAGCATGTCGTGGTCCATGTCGGAGACAATGTAAAAGTCGGCTTTTTCCAGTGCCTTGACATGATAGTACGCCTTGTGCCCGCCGGGGACAAACTCCCGGCTGAGCTCCTGCTGCATCTCCTCCTTTGTCTCGTAGCGGGCCATCCAGTCATGGTAGGGCTGCGAGCCGTGTCCATCGCTGCACTGGGCGGCCAGCACGATGGCGCCCCCTGGCTTGACCACGTTGAGCGCCAGGTGGATGGCCTTGTACGCCTGGTACAGGTTGACGTCGTGCGGAGCTCCATCGGCCGCGGTGACCACCACGTCCGCCTCCCCGGGCACCTCGACCTTGAACATGCGGTCGACCAGCGCCGCGCCCCTGCGGAGCACCATGTCGAAGTCGCCGGCGTAGGCGCCGACCAGCTGATGCCGGGCGTTCTGGACGACGTTGAGGCAGAAGTCGGGCGAGACGAGGCGGGCGGCCTCGGTCATGTTCTCATACATGGGATTGCCGTCGAGGATGCCGGGGCGGGCGTTGACATCGAAAAAGTTTGTGGTGTAGTTGTCCTGTATGGTCTCGTAGCTGCACATGCCCGGGAGGATGCTCTTCCGGCCGCCGCCGTAGCCGGCAAAATAATGTATTTCGACGTCACCGAGCAGTATCTGGAGGTCCGCCTCAAGGAAGACGTCGTTGACGTGGACGGCCGTCCCCCGGGAGGTGGTACCAACCCAGGAGAAGCTGTCCTCCTTGCAGCGGTTGCTGATGTAGTCAAGCTGGTCTGCGTAGTCGGCGCCGAGTAGCTCCTCCGCCTCCGCGTGCCTGACGGGGCGATGGGTGCCCGTGGTGAAGATGACCGTGATGTCGTCAAGCTCGACACCCTGCTTGGTGAGCTCCGCGACGACGTGCGGCAGCATCTCCCAGGTAGGGCAGGGCCGGGTGTTGTCGTCCACGGCGATAGCCACGGTCATACCGGGCTCGGCCAGCTGGCCCAGCGAATGGGTCCCCAGGGGATAGGAGAGCGCATGTTTGACGTATTCCTCGGGCGAGTGCTCCGGCTCCAGCATGTTGGGGTATATCACGTCGACGAGGTTGCCGTCGGGGATGTCCGCCTCCAGCGTGTCCTTTCCATAGGGCAGGTCGACCTTCATGACTCGATATGACCGGCTGGCTATAAGAAAGTTGTTGCATCAATGCATCGCCGCTACACCTTGGTGACCGCCACGACGCTGTCGTCCTCCTCGAGATTCATGAGGGTGACGCCCATGGTGTTGCGGCTCTGCCGGCTGATGTCCCCGGCGGGAATGCGGACCATCATGCCGTCGCGGCTGGACAGCATGAGCTCGTCGTCGTCGGTGACCTCCCGGATGGCCACCACATGGCCGTTCCGTTCGTTGGTGATGATGGTACGGACGCCCTTGGCACCCCGCTTGGTGACGCGGTACCGTTCGAGCAGGGTGCGCTTCCCGTAGCCGTTTTCCGTCACCGTCAGGATGTCGTTGCCCGTGGCTACTTCCATGTCGACGACGTGGTCGCCCTTGTTGAGGCGCATGCCGATGACGCCGGCGGTGACCCGGCCCATGGCCCGGGCCTCTTTTTCGTCGAACACGGCGGCGTTGCCCTGCGCGGATGCGACGACGACTTTTTCGCCGCCCTGCAGGCGTTTGACGGTCATAAGCTCGTCGTCCTCGTTGAGCTTGATGGCCCGGATGCCCGTGGAGAGGATGTGCTGGTAGCGGGACAGCCTGGTTTTCTTGACCCGGCCGTTGCGGGTGCAGAACAGCAGGGCTCCCTCAGAGAAGTCGCTGACGGAGAGGATGGCCCGGATGTCACCCTCGATGGGGATGACGTTGACCACGGCGCGGCCCTTGGAGTAGCGGCCGCCGGGAGGAATCTTGTAGCCTTTGATCGAGTAGACCTTGCCTCTGTCAGAAAAGATGAGCACGTGGTCGTGGGTGGACGAAATGAGCACCTCGCTGATCGCGTCGTTTTCCTTCATCTTCATGCCGACGAGGCCTTTGCCTCCGCGGTGCTGCGACCGGTATTCCTCGAGGGACAGGCGCTTGATGTAGCCCTGGCTGGTCACCATGATGACCACGTCTTCCTCGGGGATGAGGTCCTCGGCTTCCATCTCGATGGCCGCGTCGATGATCTCGGTGCGGCGTTCGTCGCCGTAGCGGTCGCGGAGCTGCTCGAGCTCCTCGCGGATGATATGGTCGATTTCCGTCGGGCTGGACAGGATTTTTTCCAGGGCCTCGATTTCTTTTTGCTTTGCCTCCCGTTCGCTGCGGAGCGACTCGGTTTCCATGGAGGTCAGCGACTGCAGCCGCATGGACAGGATTTCCTTGACCTGCACCTCGGAGAGCTCGTACGTTGCCTGTAATGCTTCAGCGGCCGCCGACGTGTCCTCGGAGGAGCGGATGAGGTCGATGACGTCGTCGATGTTGTCCAGGGCGGTGATGAGGCCGTCGAGGACGTGTTTGCGCTCCCTGGCCTTGTCCAGGTCGTACCGGGTGCGGCGCTCGATGATGTCCCGCCGGTGGTCGAGGTAGGCCTGCAGGAGCTCTTTGAGCGTGAGGCGCTTGGGTTGCCCGTCGACGAGCGCGATGTTGGAAATGCCGAAGGTGGTCTCGAGGCCGGTGTGCTTGAACAGCTGGTTGCGCACCACTTCGGGGATGGCATCTCGCTTGAGCTTGATGACCACCCGGATGCCGCTCCGGTCGGATTCGTCGCGGAGGTCGGAGATGCCCTCGATGCCGCCCTGTTTGACCAGCTTCGCGATTTTTTGGAGCAGCGACGACTTGTTTGTCTGATAGGGGAGCTCGGTGACGATGACGTGGTCTTCCTCGAAATGGGTTCGGGCGCGCACCTTGACCTTTCCCTTGCCTGTTTTGTAGGCGTCGAGGATGCCCTGTCGGCCGTAGATGATGCCCGCGGTCGGGAAATCGGGGCCCTGCATGTGGTCCATGAGGTCGGTGACCTCGATGTCGGGGTCGTCCATGTACGCCTGGAGCGCGTCGACGACCTCGTTGAGGTTGTGGGGGGGCATGTTGGTGGCCATGCCCACGGCGATGCCGGATGTGCCGTTGACCAGCAGGTTGGGCAGCACCGCCGGCAGTATCACGGGCTCCTGCAGGGAGCCGTCGAAGTTGTCCCGCCATTCCACGGTTTCCTTGTCGATGTCTCGGAGCATATCCTCGCTCAGCCGTTCCATGCGGACCTCGGTGTACCGCATGGCCGCCGGGGAGTCGCCGTCGATGGAGCCAAAGTTGCCCTGTCCGTCCACCAGGGGATAGCGAAGCGAGAACTCCTGCGCCATGCGTACCATGGCGTCGTAGACGGCCGTGTCGCCGTGTGGATGATACTTGCCGAGGACTTCTCCCACGGCGCGCGCTGACTTCCGGTGGGCCTTGTTGTAACGGAGGCCCATGTCGTTCAGCGCGTACAGGATGCGGCGGTGCACCGGCTTCAAGCCGTCGCGGACATCCGGCAATGCACGGCCCACGATGACGCTCATCGAGTAGTCCATGTAGGACTGCCGCATCTCCTTTTCGATGGGCAGCGGGATGACGGTGCTGCCGTCGCCGTCAGATGTCAAGGTTGTCCACCTCCTGTGCATGCTCCTGGATGAACTGGCGGCGCGGGGCCACCTGGTCGCCCATGAGAATGGTAAACAATTCGTCGGCGCGGACGGCGTCTTCGACGGTCACGCGCTTCAGGATACGCTGCTCCGGGTTCATGGTGGTCTTCCAGAGCTGGTCGGGGTTCATCTCGCCGAGGCCCTTGTACCGCTGGATGGACGCGTTCGGGGCGGCCAGCTCCCGTTTTTCCTTTTCGCTGTACGCATATTGCACGCTCCGCCCCTTCTTGATGCGGTACAATGGGGGCTGCGCGATGTAGACGTATCCCTTGTCGATGAGGTCCTGCATGTACCGGAAGAAAAAGGTGAGTAGCAATGTGCGGATGTGCGCGCCGTCGACATCGGCGTCGGTCATGATGACGATCTTGTGGTAGTTGGCTTTTTCGATGTCGAACTCGTCGCCGACACCCGTCCCGATGGTGGAGATCATGGCCTTGATCTCGTCGTTTTCCAGCATGCGGTCAAACCGGGCTTTTTCCACGTTCAATATTTTGCCCTTCAACGGCAGAATGGCCTGGAACTCGCGCTCGCGCCCCTGCTTGGCGGAACCGCCGGCGGAGTCGCCCTCCACGAGGAAGAGCTCGCATTGCGATGGCTCGGCGGACGAGCAGTCGGCCAGCTTGCCGGGCAGCGCCGACGATTCAAGATAGCTTTTTTTGCGCGTCAGCTCGCGGGCCTTGCGGGCCGCCTGCCGGGCGCGCTGGGCCTCCAGCGCCTTGTCGATGACGGTCTTCGCAACGTTGGGGTTTTCTTCGAGGATGGTGGATAGGCGCTCGTTGATGATGCCTTCCACGAGCCCTTTTATCTCGGAGTTGCCGAGGCGGGTCTTGGTCTGCCCCTCGAACTGGGGGTCGGGGACCTTGCAGGACAGGATGGCGGTGATGCTCTCCCGGACGTCTTCGCCGCTGAGGCGCACGTCGTCTTTTTTGAAGATGCCGTTGTGCTCCGCGTAGGCATTGATGGTTCGTGTCAGCGCGGCCTTGAACCCGGAGAGATGGGTGCCGCCCTCGTGGGTGTTGATGTTGTTGACGAACGAGAAAATGTTTTCCGTGTAGCCCGCCGTATACTGTATGGCGACCTCGACGACCACGCCGTCGCGTTCCTCCTCGAAGTAGATGGGCTCCTCGTGCAGCGGCTGCTTGTTGCGGTTGATATATTGCACGAACTCGGCGATGCCGCCCTCGTATTCGAATTCGCGTGCTTCGCCGCTGCGCTCGTCCTGGAACGTGATGTGAAGCCCCTTGTTCAGAAAGGCGATCTCCTGCAATCGGTCGCGCAGGTGGTCGCCGTCGATGTCGACGATGCTGAAAATGTCGGGGTCGGGCTTGAAGGTCACCGTGGTGCCGGTGCCCTCCGCGCTGCCGCGCTCCTCCAGCGGCCCGGCGGGGATGCCCCGTTCGTATCGCTGATAATAGCGCCTGTTTTTGCGGCGGACTTCGACCTCCAGCCATTCTGAGAGGCCGTTGACCACGGAGACGCCGACGCCGTGGAGGCCGCCGGACATGGTGTAGGCGCTTTTGTCGAACTTGCCGCCGGCATGCAGCCGGGTCATGACGACTTCGACGCCGGGCTGGTCGTAGTCCTCGTGCATGCTGACCGGGATGCCGCGGCCGTTGTCGGCGACGGTGACGCTGCCGTCCTGGTTGATGGATACGTCGATGCGGTCGCAGTAGCCGGACAGGGCCTCGTCGACGGAGTTGTCGATGACCTCTTCGACGAGATGGTGGACGCCGCGTTCGTCGGTTGAGCCGATGTACATGGCCGGGCGGATGCGGACGCCTTCCAGTCCCTCCAGCACCTTTATCTGGTCTGTCTCGTAGTCGTCAGTCATACACCCTCGCTCTCTGAAACAGGTATCCCATAAAATATGTTTGCTGTCGTTTTCACGGCGATGCACGGCCGGGCCACCACGCCCTGGTTACCGGTGCATCACCCGTACGTTTTTACTTGTTGAAGAGTCCCTTTTTTTCCGGCTTCGGCTCGGGTTCGTGGCCGTGTTCCCCGCCGGGTTCCATCTTGCTCCAGCAGGCCTCGCAGTAGAGCTCGCCGCACAGGGGGCACTCGTAGACCATGCCGTTGTAGGAGGGATTGAGCATGTTGGTGCCGCATGCGCTGCAGGACGCCTCTTCCTTGTACTGCTCGCGGCAGCGGCCGCAGACCTGCACGTCGGGGGTGAGGATGCTCCGGATCTTGTCCTTCTTTATACCCTCTTCCTGCATTGTATCACGTGATAGTAAATGCCCTTTCCATATAAACGTTTGTGCCGCCGGCATCGCATATGGCCGCCATGATGCAGTGCATGGGATAGCTGGCCTTCCAGTCGTCCGTCAGGCCCAAAAACTCCTGCCATTTTCCCCTCTTTTTCCTCCAGGCCCCCCAAGCTGTCTCATGAACCGCCCATGCCAGGCTGAACCCGTGGTGCCGCGGCGGCGTTTTCCCGCAGCCGTCCGTTATTCTCCGCCCAGGGGATGGTACTGCGTCGCCTTGTAATACTGGCAGATGAGATTGCGGAGGGTGAGCTCCCCCGTGATAGCCCCGTCTTCGACGACGGCGAGACGGCGGATGTTGTGCCGGACCATCTTGGTCAGCGCGTCGGCGACGCTCTCGTCCGGGCGGCAGGTGATGGGGTACCGGGTCATGATGTCCGCGGCGGTGCCCTCGGGCCCGCGATGCACCGTGGGAACGCTGAACAGGCTGTCCTTGCTGGACGACGGCGCCAGGATGTGCAGGATGTCATGCCGGGTGATCACGCCGACCAGCTGCTTGCTGTCCGTGTCCTCCACCACCCAGACGTGGGTTTTGCCGTCCAGGATGGACAGGACAAGGGTCACCGACTCGTTCTGCTCGATGAGCGGCAGGTCCCAGACCCGGATGTCCATGATGTCCTCCGCCCGGGCGTCGTAGAACTCTGCCAGGAATTCGTCTTCTTTCGGTTCCATTTTGGACACACATCCGGATATCCGTATTTAAAGTTAATTCAGTCCTGCCGGCCGATTTCGCCCGCCCGGTGGAGGGCAAAGCGCGCCGACAGGGGACCGATGACCTCGAAGACCACGGTCGTCGCGGCGATGGTGGTCACGATGAGCGTTCCCAGCTTCTCCTCGCCGATGGCCGCCAGGCGGTGCGCGGCGAGCAGGGACAGCCCGATGGCCACGCCGGCCTGCGACAGGATGGCAAAGCCGATGTTGTCCCTGATCTTTTGTTCCGCCTGCGCTGCATATCCGGACAGATAGCTTCCCGTCATCTTACCGGCAACGCGGCATGCCACGTATACGACGCCGACGGCACCAATCGTGGTCAGCAGGTCGAGATGCAGCTTCACCCCGGCGATGACGAAAAACACGATGTAGACGGGCAGGCTGACGCTCTGCACATGTCCAAATACGGGCTTGTTTTCCTTCGGAAACAGGTTAATCACGGTCATACCCAGCGCCAGGCAGGCCAGGATGAGCGACACCTCCAGCGTCACGGCGGCCCCGGCCGTCAGCAGGATGGCGGTCAGCGACGCGGCGATGACCTCCTCCCGGTCGTGCAGCCGCCGGAACAGAAACGCGAACAGGAGGCCCACGGCGAAGCCAAGGGCGATGCCCCCGAAGATTTCCACCAGCGGCGTCACCAGCACGTTCGACACCGAAAACGCCCCCGACGAGATGATGAGCGACGCGATGGCGATGGCGAACGCGTAGATAAAGATAGCCAGGCCGTCGTCGAAGCCCACGACGGTCAGGATGGCGTCGGTGAGCTTCCCCCGCGCCCGGTACTCGTGGATGACCGCCACCGCCCCCGCCGGCGCGCTCGCCGGGGCAAGCGCCGCGAACAGCAATGCCTCGTCGAGACGGCGGGTGAGCAGGTATACGCCGGCCAGCACGACCAAGAAGGCGCCGAATGATTCGCCGAGTATGATGGCCATGACCGGCTTGCCCTCCTGCCTGAGCAGCGACAGCGTCAGCTGGCCGCCGATGATGAACGCAACGAAGCCGAGGGCAAAATTGGTGGCTGTCTCCATCTCCGTCGGGCTGAACTCAAGGACGCCGAGCAGGTCGGGGCCCAGCAGCACACCGGTCAGGATGTAGCCCACCACCCCGGTTATCTTCATGAGATGGGTGCCCTTGCCGATGAGCAGCCCCAGCCCGATGGCCAGCCCCGCCAGCAGCAGATAGTTCAGCATCTGCACCACGTATTACCGATGCGATACATAAGGTTTGACGTTTTCATCGGGGCAATGGATGCAGGAAGAACACCGGCAGGTAGTCCTCGCTGCTCCGGCCCGCCATATCGGTGGCCACGGCTCTCAGCGTGTGCTCGCCCAGCACAGCCCGGTTGACATCCCAGGCGTAGGGGGCCGTGGTGTCGGTGTGCACCAGCACGTCGTCCAGGTAAAAGTCCACCTGCTCCAGGCTGCCGTGCCATACCCGGGCCGTGACGATGCAGTCGCCGACGACAATGGAGCATCGGCCGGCTGACGGGGCCACCGCTTCGCCATCCAGGTAGACGGCGTCTCGCTGCGGCGTCTCCAGGGTGACCTGGGGATGCAGGGGCATGTCCGCCAGCGCATCGATGGTACCAGTGATGAGCGCCGTGGTGTTGTACAGGTAGCTCATGTTGACGTTGTCCAGGTCGTCTCCGGGCTCGTGCATGTAGGGATTCCATTCTTTTTCGAAAAACGCCACTGCCTCGTAGCCGTAATGGGCGAAGGAGGCGTAGTCGCTGCCGCCCTGTCTCTCCCGGTCGATGGAGCCGTTGACCAGGTCGAAGTCGATGCCAAGGGCTTCGTTGACATCTTCCACCACGCCCCGTATCCAGACGGTGTCCTCGGTGCCGTACATCCGGAAGGAGCTGCCGCCCTCGCTGGTGTTGGCATGGCCGATCATGTCCGCGTTGAACTCCACGACCACGGACGCATTGGACGTGTAGATGTCGCGGGCGTAGGCATGGCTGCCCAGCAGGCCCTCCTCCTCGCCGGACATCGCAACAAAGGTGACGGTGTGATTGAAGCGCTTGTCGTGCAGCGCGTGCGCTGCGGCGAGCACCGCGGCTACGCCGGAGGCGTCGTCGTCGGCTCCCACGGTGCCCTCGACGGTATCGTAGTGGGCGTTGAAGATGATGGTCGCGGTATCCTCGCCGGGCAACGTTGCAATCACGTTCCGGCTGTCATAGCGGCCGGGATGCCACAGGTTGCCCCGGGCCGTCCAGTCATGGTAGCTGACCTGGAGGCCCAGCTGCTCGAACTCCCGGTAGATGTACTCGGCGGCTGCCCGGCAGCCGGGCGTGCCGGTCACCCGGGGGCCAAACCCCACCAAGCCGGAGAGATATCCGTAGAGCACGGACCTGTTGACCACCGGCTGCATCTGAGGATCGGCGGCCGATACGGCGACATCGGCATCGGAAAAACGTCGCTCGGGCCGCCCGATTGGCGCCGGCGAGATGGCCGACAGGATGAAAAGAAGCGCGGTGCAGACGGCTGCCGCGGCGACGACGGACTGCTTCATACCCCATGAAATAAAGCCGTTTATTTGAATATACCGCTCCAAAAAATGGGAAAAGGGAAAAGAAGGAGGGGATTACTCCCCAAATCGCTTGCCGCAGTACGGGCAGACGCTGGCGTCAAAGGGAATGTTGCGCCCGCATTCCGGGCAGCGCCGGCGGTCGTCCTCCCCCGGCTCCTGGCCTTCCTGGCGCTTGTCGTAGAACGAGGGCTCCGGCGGACGGACGATGAGCCAGACGATGAGGCCGATGATACCCAGCAGCAGGCCGATGATGAGCCACAGAGCACCGCTTTTGCCGCGTTTCTCCGCGTCCTTGTACATCCAGACGCCGATGGCGATCCAGATGATGAGCATGACCACCCAGAACAGGCAGGCCATACCGGCGAACAGGCCGCCACCAGCCCAGTCCCATTCGTCAATGGTGTCGTCCTGCGCCAGGGCCGTCCCGGCAAGCAGGCTCGCCATGAGAAGCGCCACCAGGCCGATGCCCAAAAACTTATTAAGGTATTTCATAGACTGTAATGGGATTATTTTGTATATAGTTTTCTATTTTTTCGAGGTACAGCCGGGTAAACCCGCGGAAAACAAGGTTTTAAACGTAGGGGTGGATACTCATATATGTCGATTCCACCGTCGCATCCCCGGTATCATTCCCTGGTCATGCGCGAACAGGTGGCGGACGGCGTCGCCCGGGGCATCGTCCACCCGACGGGTCTCATCGCCCACGGCCGCGGCGAAGCATTCGACTACCTGCTCGGCGAACGGACCATTCCTCCCGCCGCAGCCGCGGAGAAAGCAGCGGCGGCCCGCATGGTGCATGCCTCGCATCCGGTCATCTCGGTGAACGGCAACACCGCCGTGCTCGCCGCCGAAGCATGCGTGGAGCTCGCCGGGGCGACCGATGCCGCCCTCGAGGTGAACCTGTTCCACCGCACCGACGAGCGCATACACAAGATCATCGGGCTGCTGGAAGAACACGGCGCCACCGGGGTGCTCGGCAGGGACGCCGACGCGCGCATCCCGGGGCTGGAGCACGACCGGGGCAGATGCAGCAGCCGGGGTATCGCCATGGCCGACGTCGTCCTGGTGCCGCTCGAAGACGGCGACCGCTGCCAGGCGCTGAAAGACATGGGGAAAACAGTTATCGCTATCGACCTCAACCCGCTGTCCCGCACCGCTCTGGCCGCCGATGTCACCATCGTGGACAACGTGGTCAGAGCGCTCCCTGCGATAGCCCGCTTTGCCGGCGAGAAGCCGGATAGGGAGCCCTGGGACAACGACGCCTGCCTCCGGGAATGCCGCACATATATGTGCCGGCTGCTGGGGTCACCGGACGAAGCGGAAGAGAAACCGGATGCGGGCGGGCAGCCGCGGTAGCGCTTCGCCGGCGGGGAGCGCCCGGGCGGCGTCGACGCAGATGTCGGTCATCTGCTCCATGAACAGCTCGCCGTACTCCCGGGTTGCCCTGGAGGGTGTGCCCACGTAGCCCTGCTCGGCGCCGAGCTCACGCATGGTATGGTACAGGGCGGCGGGGCCGCCGACGTCGACGTCGACCGGGGGCTGCTTCTGCCAGTTGCGCAGCAGCTCGGGGAACAATGCCAGGCCCAGCGAGGTTTCCTTGGCGTCGGCGTGCACCTCGCCCTCGTCCATGGGCGGCCAGAGCGTTCCCTGGTAGAAGTGCGGGGTCAGCGGCTCGCAGACCGTCAGGCCATGCCGGCTGGCTTTTTTCATGGCGGCGTGGATGGCTTTGACGTGGTGGAGGTCCATGTGGAAGGTCAGCAGCATGAGATATGAGAAATCCATGTCGGATACGAGGCGAAGCTGCTCGGCAACGGTGTCGCGGACCGTCCGCCAGCCCATGGACATACTCCCCGGGAAATCCCGGGTCATCCGGCAGGCGCCGATGGGCAGCGAGGGCAACGACACCACGCTGTGCTCTTTTTCGAGGCGCTGCATGGTGCGGCGTTCTATCTCGCGGGCGACATAGAAATCGGTGCCCAGGGGGAGATGGGGGCCGTGGGCCTCCATGGGGGACACGCTGAGGAAGAAGATGGTGTCCGGGTCGAGCTGCTCGACGTCCTTCCAGGTGAGCTCCGCGTAGTCCATGCCGGGAAAATATCACCGAGTTTATATGTCATTCCCCGCCGAGGGATGCCAGGGGACGGAAAACAGCGTTCGCAACGAGACATCGTCTGGCACGTGGAGAGAGATGAACCGGTGGCCATACCGCCCGGCAATGGCATCCAGCCGCCCCGCGCTCATCTGGCTTCCAGTGTGGTTAGAAATGTCTAAACTCACCATGTTCATGATGTAGGGGCCATCTATCGTTCGTCTGTTTCCCTGCATGGGGCTACATCCAGGCGTCGAGGCCGTACTGTTCTTTG
>JAWOAW010000005.1:0-6664 GCA_046498345.1 Thermoplasmatota archaeon | reverse complement strand
CCCGGGAATCCGAAGGTGCGGGGGATGACTTTCTGGGCGCCGGCACGGCGGAGTTCTTCTCCCTTCACGGAGGCGAAGGCGGTGAATCCATAGATGACGGCGCTGTCGTCTATCTCTTTTATCTTTTTCGTTGCTTCGATGCCATTCATGGCTGGCAGCTTTATGTCCATGATGACGAGGTCGGGTCGTTTTCCATTTGAGAGCAGTCGCCGGTAGAGTTGAACACCTTCAATACCGCCGTGCGCCCGGTGGATTTCGACGCCGAGCGGTGTGAAGTACATGTCGAGGAGTTCCTGGATGGCTGGGTCGTCCTCTACGAGGAGAATAACACGCGGGGTTTTAGCACACATTGTAATAAACAATTGTTAATCACATATAAAAATATTCCGGGCAATGCTCATGGCCGGTATCACAGGAACTCCCGGATGCAGAAAAAAGATTCGCCCACCAAGGGCCGCTACGGTCCGCCGGCGCTTTCATCCCACGAGTCCTCGTCGCATTTCTGTGCCTGCGGCAGCGGCGTCCCGCATTCCATACAGAACTTTGCCTTGGCGGGGTTTTCCGTGTCGCAGCTCGGACAGGTTTTCATACCCGTATAACGACCGGATGTTTATAAGGATGCGTACGGGCCATAACGTTTTTCAAAGCCCCGCATGATGCACACCTGCTGGAGCGGGCAGCAATCCCCGTCGTCTGCCCGATGGCCCACGTGGTTCGATTCCCACCTCCAGCATCGCGGGATGGACGCAACCTTAATGAACCGGCATCGCATGTATGTCCGGGGCAGGGATATATGCTGCAGAGCAGTATGGGATACCTCTTCTTGTCCACCCGCCCTGCCCTCCTTTTACCGTGCCGCGGCCGCAGCATCGAAAAACCGGTACCGGGAGGCGATCCCCCCCGCTTTCTTCATCCGGCTTCCTGGGAGGGCGGCAAAGATTTAAGTAGCGCGCTTTCATACCCTACCAATGAAACCCCTCGAGATGGTGCATGGCAGCATCGGCAAACGGGTCATCGTCGAGCTGCGCGGCGGCCGGGAATACCGCGGCGTGCTGGACGGCTACGACCACCCGCATCTCAACCTGGTGCTCACCAACGCCGAGGAGCTGGCGCACGGCGAAAAACAGCGCTCCTTGGAGAAGGTCATCGTGCGAGGGGACAACATCGTGTACATTTCACCGTGATAGCATGACCAAAGGAACTCCATCGAAGTCGGGCGGCGGCAAAACCCATATCATCTGCAGGCGCTGCGGCAAGCACGCCTACCATGTCCGTAAAAAGGTCTGTGCCGCCTGCGGCTTCGGCAAATCAAGCAAGAGACGTGGTTACAGCTGGAAAAAATGAGGGAGCGATGCGGCGTGGCGGCGGCCGCGGCAGCCCATAATGTAGCCTCTGACCTGTATTTTATGCTCAACGCGCTGCAGCACCGCGGGCAGGAGGCGGCCGGCATCGCGACCTACCAGCCAGGTGAGCAGTGCATCGGCTGCTGCCGCGGCCTGGGATTGGTCAACGAGGCGTTCAAGGACGTCGACGTCGGCGGCATATCCGGGCGGCGGGGCATTGCCCACGTGTACTATTCCATCGAACTGTCCACCCCGGAAAACGCGCAGCCGACGCTTGTCCATACGTCCAGCGGCGACATCGCGCTGGCGCACAACGGCATCATCACCAATGCGGGCGTGCTGCGGCGGGAGCTCATGGAGCAGGGCCACACGTTTTCCATGGGAAGCGAGGAGGAGTCCATCGCGTTTATGCTCTCCGACCAGCTGAAGGACACCGGATTCGAAAAAGCCGTCAGATATGTGATGAAGCGGCTGGAGGGCTCCTATTCCCTGACGATTATGTACAACGACCGGGTGTTCGGATTGCGGGACCCGCTGGGCGTCCGCCCGCTCTGCCTGGGCGAGCTATCCGACGGCTACCTTGTCGCGTCGGAGAGCGTGGCCCTTGACTCGCTCGGCGCCCGGTTCATCCGGGATGTCCGGCCCGGGGAGCTGGTCGAACTCACGCCCGAGGGGTACACCGGGAGGCAGCTGGTCACCGCAAAGCATCCGGCACACTGTTTCTTTGAATATGTCTATTTTTCCCGGGCTGACTCGGTCATCGACGGCAAAGACGTCTACCAGGTCCGGAAACATATCGGAGAGCAGCTCGCCGCCGAGCATCCTGTCGAGGCGGACATCGTGGTGCCCGTGCCGGACTCGGGGCGGGCCCATGCATACGGCTACGCCCATGCCGCAGACATACAGCTGGCCGAAGGCCTGATGAAAAACCGGTACATCGGCCGCACTTTTATCATGCCGTCGCAGCGCCTCCGGGAAAAATATGTCCTGCTCAAAATGAATCCCGTCCGGAGCATCGTGTCCGGCCAGCGGGTGGTCCTCGTCGATGACTCCATCGTCCGCGGCACGACGATGCGGCAGATGGTCGACATCCTTCGGCAGCGCGGCGCCGGGGAGGTACACGTCCGCATCGGCTCGCCGCCCATCCTTGCCCCCTGCTATTTCGGCATCGACATGACCGACCGGAGGCAGCTCATCGCCTCGGATAAAAGCGTGGACGCCATACAGGAGGCCATCGGGGCGGACAGCCTCGGCTACCTTTCAATCGACGGGCTGCTCGAAGCCACGGGGTTCTCCCGGAACGAGCTCTGCCTGGGCTGCGTAACCGGCGAATACCCGGTCGACGTAGAAGGCGAAAACTACCGGTTTCAGGAAAAACTTGAAAGCTACGGTTAACCCCAGCGTTCCAGCCACGTCCCCTTTTTGTACGAGTACACGGCTGCCAGGCCGAGCAGCGACGCCACGCAGGCGAACACCAGCATGATCAGCACCAGCATGATAAACTGGGTCATCAGCTCGTATTCCATCAGGGCGATGGGGATGCCGCCGGCGATGAGCGCCAGCGTGGTCTCCAGCAGCGGCGGGCTTTTCCGGGCGATAGCGGTTTTAATCGCGGCGAGCGGTGGCTTCTCCTTCAGCTCGTCGCGCACCCGCTCCGTGATATGCACCGAAAAATCGATGCCGGCGCCGATGGCCACCGACGACACCATGATGGTCGCCACGTTGAGCGGCGTGCCGGTGAGGATGAGCGCGCCGGGCTGCCAGACCAGGATGATGAGAATGGGCAAAAAGGTGATCGTTGCATATTTAAAGGACCGGAAGACGAGCAGCAGGCAGGTGAACACCAGCAGCAGCGACAGAAACATAAACCGGAACTGCTGGTCCATGAGCATCCCGTTTATCTCCACGGTCACGGAGCTCAGCCCGGCCAGAGAGGTAATGCTCCCGTCTATCTTGTTGTCATATTGCTCAATGATCTGGTTGACGCCGTCCACCGCGGTGCGGGTCTCGTCAACCGGGATGACGGGCATGTTGACATATATCAGCGTCTTGTTGTAGCCGTCGCTGAGCATCATCGTCCGATATTTTTCGCCGAGCTTGTCCTCGATGAGGTTTTTGACCTCCTCCTTGGTAGCCGGAATGGTGCCCAGGTTGAGACGTTTGACGACGTCCACGATGGAATACGCCGAGGCATTCTTTATCCCCACGTTTATCGCCTTCTCCATGGACTCAAGCTGCTTGAGAAACGACGGCTCAAGGACCCCCTCCGGCCCGGTCTCCACCTCCACGACCCCCATCTGGCCGCTGTCGAAATCTGCGGAGTAGTCGTGCATCGCCTGGCTGCTGGGCATCTTCCCCGGCATCATCTCGTAGATAGACGTCCGCGGGGACACGCTGGGCAGCGCCGCCAGAGACAGCGCCGTCAGCACCACGAACAACAGCAGGATATGTTTACGGTACCTCACGAGCTTTGAAAACGAATCCCAGCCCCGGATACCCTTTTGCTTGTAGTTGGAGATAAGCAGCAGCGCCGGCACCATCACCATGGTGGCGATGAAACAGTAGAGCACGCCGATGAGAAACGCGAGCCCCATGTTTTCGATGGGTGGCATCGTCGACGACAGCAGCGACGCAAACCCGACGATGGTGGTCACCGCCGACAGCAGCACCGCCTTACCCGTGGTGGCGATGATGTGGTGGAGGGCCTCCTCCGGCGAGGTCTCCTCTACTTTTTCCGCGAAATGGTTGACCATGTGCAACGCATAGGCGATGCCCAGGGCTGCCAGCAGCGGGATAACCGCGATGACCGTGGGCGCAAACTCTACGGGCATCAGGCCGATGGTCCCAAAGGTCAGGCCGATGGCGTAGGCTATCGGCGCCAGCGATATAAGGACGGCTTTCATGCTCCGATGGAAGGCAAGAATGGTGAGCACCAGCAGCAGACCGGAGATCAGGACGACGGGGTAGATGCGGCTCATCACCCAGTCCACGGTCTCCTTGTACATGGTGATGGTCCCCGTGGCGGTCATCTCGGTTTCCGTGGTCGTCTCCAGAAGAGGATACACGTTTTCCTCCAGCAGCCGGTCGGCATCCACGCCTTTCTCGGTGGCGATGATGATAACCGCGTGCTTGCCATCCGGGGTCACAAAATTGTTTTTGAGTTCCTCCGGGATAAACCGGAGCAAAAAGTCCACCTGGGCCTGCTGGTTTGGAATCATGTCGCTGCCGATGACCGGAAAAATGGCGTTGGTGTTCCGTAAAAACGAGGCGATGCTGGCCGTGTACTCGATGCCGTTGGAGCCGTCAGGCTCGAGCGCCCGTTCCACCGCGTCGATCTCCTTGAGCGCCGACACGTCGGTCACGTTGTCAGCGCTGACATAGATGACCACGTTGTCCACGGGCCATTCCTTGCGTATCTGGTTGAGAGTCTCCACCGTCGGCTGGTCCGAGGGCATGTACAGCTCGATGTCGGAGGAGATAACCACGTTGAGCGCCTGCGTGGAGATAGCCAGGGTTATAAGCGTAAAAAGTAGGATGGTCAGCTTCGGTCGTTTCAACAATAAATCGTACTGCATGGATACCTCTACGCCCGGGCAATCGATTTCTTTAATGCCGGAATCTATTTAAAATTACCTAAAATCCCGCTTCCGTTTCCACAGCAGCAGCATGACCCCGGCGAGCGTCAGCCCCAGGGTTATCCCCCCGAATCCGGGTGATGAGCCGCTGGATGAGCCGGTTACCGTTATCGATTTCGTGGCGGTGGCCGTGTTGCCGTAGTTGTCGACCACGGTCAGCGTGACCGTGTAGGTCCCTTTTTCTCCGAAGGCATACTGGACGCTGCTGCCCGTGGCGTTGACGCTGTCGCCAAAGTTCCACTGGTAGAACTCGATTACACCGTCAGGGTCGCTTGACCCGGTGCCGTCGAAACTGATGAGGTCGCCGGTGGACGGCTCCAGTTCATCGACGGAGATAGCGGCCGTTGGCGGCGTGTTGGCCTGCCCGCTGAACGAGTAGTCGACGAGGCTTATGGAGAAATCCTGCTCCGTTGACTGACCCTGTATCTCCTCTATCATGCCCTTGGAATCCGACCACTTGATGAGGGTGTTGTTGATGGGGATGATGTCGCCGATGAAGGGCACGTAGTTGGTCTGGATGTGGTAGAGGTCGCCGAGCTGCCGCACACAGTGGAACGTGAACTGGACGGGATTCGTGGTCGGCGTGCCCATCGAGGACTCCGTGGTCACGGTGCTCTGCGTCGTCCACGTGTCCCCGGAGCTCACCGGGAACTGCATGTAGTCGAGCGGTGGCTCATAGGTCGAGGTGCTGCTTATCTGCTGGGGCAGCGCACCGCTGGGGATCCCCGAGATGCTGATGTTGACGTTTATGTCCGACTCTATCATGGAGAGATCCGTGGTGGAAAACAGGTTTGTCCCGCCCAGGTCGAACGTGAAATCGCCGCTGTACTGCTGGTCTCCAAACTTGTAGTTGAAGGTCCCGGACAGGTCCCCGCTCATGGAGGTGACGTAGACCCCGACGTATTCTCCGTCCACCTGCCGCACCTGGACGTCGTCCACCGAGATGCGGAGCGTGATATCGGAGTTGATGCTGGATTCCATGGTCTGGTTTTCGAATCCCATCGAGGCGCTTCCGTCATATTCTCCCTCGAATTCCCAGTAGTCGTCGGTGCTCCAGTCCGGCTTGGTCAGCTCCGCGCTGGCCAGCGGCAACACCATAACGACTGCTAAAATGGCAAGCACTTTTGATTTCATGGTCTCTGCCCGTTAATATCGTCTTCCATATATGTTTTTTGCCGGGGAAACGTGTCATACAGCGTTCGCTCCGTTATCTCCCCGGCCAGGTTTCGCTGCATGGTCGTGGCCACCTCGCCGGGGGACACGTTGGCCAGCGTCCACATGAGCTTGACCAGGGCGGTCTCGGGCAGCATGTCGCCGCCGGGGATGACGCCGGCCTGCAGCAGCAGCCTTCGTCCCGCGGAGTACACGTGCATGTTGACCCTGCCCCAGATACACTGCGTGGTCATCACCACCGGCACGCCGTTGCCCGTGAGCTCCCGGATGACGGGTATCAGCTTCTCGTTAATATGGCCCAGGCCGGTTCCCGCGACCACGACGCCGTCCCGCCTCTCGGTCATCGCCGCGAAGTCCTCCCTGCGGAGCCCGGGATGCGCGTAGACCAGGGCCACGTTGTCATCGATGTCCGCCGTTACCCGGGTTTCCCCGGCTGTTTTCCGCCGGTAGCTTCCGATGAAGCGGACTGTGTCATCCACGAATGCCAGCGGCCGGCTGTCGATGCTGCGGAAC
>JAWOAW010000086.1:0-28447 GCA_046498345.1 Thermoplasmatota archaeon | reverse complement strand
GCCCATTCAGAAATCTTTGCCGCTTGTTCTTCCCAGCCATCACATGGATCGCAGGGGAGGGTTTTGCCATTTGCTGCACCGTTATATGGAAAACATGATTCATTACATGCACCATGGCCTTTTAAAAAATTCAGAGCTTTGCTTATCTGCCAGCCATAGTAATACGAGTCAGAGTCACAGCTTCTATCGCTACAAAAATACATATGTGCCTCTGATAAATCGGTATATGTATCATCCCTTAATTTTATAATTGCTTCAAATGCTCCAGCCGTAGCAAATGCTACACATGACCCGCAACTCCCCTGGTTTTTTACCGGAGTCATTATATCGTGTTCCCGCCAATCCCAAGAAGAAGGAACCGCTCCTCTCATCATCTCTGATTCCGTAGCCTCCTCTTCAATGCATCCCGTTCCATACGGAACATCGTTGTTATCCTTCCTTCCTTCGGTCACATCGCTGGCATCGATGTAATGGATGTGTCTCCCGCTGTTAAGAGAGAGCAGGGGGGATAAAATTATCGTCGCCACGATGATAACACATAAAATTTTTAACGATGCTTTCATAGTATACAATAATTATATAGTAAATTGTACTATAAAATTTTCTACTTGTGGCCTGTCCTTTCAGTCTCTCCCAGTCTTCAGGTTGCACACCAAATAACATCTCGCCCCTATAATGTCTCTGCAGGCCAAAGATGGGTAGACCGTTCTCTCGTCTGGGTGTTATTTTGCATCTGGCCAATCTCATTAACAATAATGTAAATGCAAAAAAGCGGGACAAAGACCCCTATAGTTGGAAAGATAGAGAGACCACTTTATTCCACTATCAGCGTCTCGGGGTCGAGGCGGTCGACGTTGGCGAGGAGGAACTCCTGGCTGCTGTGGAGACAGTTGACCGGGCAGACATCGACGCACTGGGCGCAGAAGATACAGCGGGAGACGTACATCTTTATCTTTTTCTCGTCCTCTTTGAACTCGATGACCTTGGCCGGGCAGACCCGGATGCACTGCTTGCATCCGATGCATTTGTCCTTCTCGTAGCTGATCTTGCCGCGGAAGTCCTCCGGCAGGTCAACCGGCGGGTTGGGTTTCGCCGTGCCGTCGGCGATTTTTTGCAGCAGCGCCGTCACGTTTTTCGGGGCATATTTGACCGGGAACAGATTGGTGAAGGGCTTCTGGAAAAGCTGTTTCAATACCTGTCTCATTGCCGGAAACATGTTACCACACCTGTATCGATAAAACCTGGGAGTCCCACATGAGGAGCACCAGTCCAAGCAGCGCCATCAGCGTGATGGACACCCAGTACGTTGACACCACCTGGCTGA
The DNA here is from genome assembly GCA_046498345.1 of Thermoplasmatota archaeon. Lineage (GTDB taxonomy): Archaea > Thermoplasmatota > E2 > UBA202 > DSCA01 > CAZESS01. The sequence goes on along the minus strand of JAWOAW010000086.1, from coordinate 27,123 downwards.
TGCGCAGCCGGGCCACCCCCACGCGTATGAGCGAAACGCCGAAAAAGATCACCAGCGACACCTTGACGAGATAGAATATGATGTTCGCCACGTCGGCCATCAGGCCGGATAATGACAGGGTCTCCGCGATCCCCCACGGGAAAAACAGGGCGACCATGAGCGATGCAAGCGCCACGGTTTTCACGCCGTCCGCCAGGTAGAACATGGCCAGGTTGCGGCCCGAGTATTCGACGAGCAGCCCCTCTGCTATCTCGGTTTCCGCTTCGCCGACGTCGAAGGGCACCTTGGCCAGCTCGGCGGGCATCACGATGATCAGGGCCAGCAGGATCAGCACCAGGCCAGCGATGCCGAGCAGGCCGACCTCGCCCCACAGGGGATTGGAAGCGATGAACGACAATGTGAACACGTCGCCGCCGCCCGTTATCTCCTGGAGCTTCCAGACGATGGCGATGATGGCCACTGCCAGCGGAAACTCGTAGGACATCATGGTCACCATTTCACGCTGGGCGCCCACCGTCGCAAAGGGAGAGCCGGACGCGAAGCCGCCCGCCACCATGGACAGGGCGGGAATGGTCAGCAGGTAGAGAACGAGGATGACGTCGCCGTGGCCCTGCAGCAGGGGCGTGTAGCCGGCGATGGGAATGTAGAGCAGCAGGGTGAGGGAGGCAGCCAGGCAGACAATCGGGGCTGCATGGTACATCCATCCCACGGCATGGTCGGGTACCACGCTGTCTTTCATCAGCAGCTTGCCGACGTCCCAGAAGGGCTGCCGCAGCGGCGGCCCGACCCGGTTCTGTATATGGGCGGCTATCTTCCGGTCGAAGCCTTTGTAGGACAGGCCGAGGATGAGTGCGAACACAGATATGCCCAGGGTACCGATGACGGTCTGGAACAGCAGCTCGGCGTTCATTGTGTCAGCCTCCGTGTTTTCTGGATGGATAGCTCATGCAGTTTTTCCATGTTATACGTGGCGCCGGTGGCCGTGACGGCCCGGTTTGTGCAGGACATGCAGGGGTCGATGGACGCGGCGACGATGGGAATGTCGGCGATCTGCTCGTGCATCAGCATGGGGCGCCATGCCATCAGGTTGCTGTACGTCGGGGCGCGGACCTTCCACGTGTGCAGGTTGTCCATGCCCGGCTGGAGCTTGACGTAGTGGATGTCCTCGCCGCGCGGCGCCTCGTGTCGTCCGATGGCTTCACCCTCGGCTTTTTTTATCTGGCTGAGCAGCTTGGGTATCTTTTCCTCGGAGGCGATGTCGCCCTCGGGCATGTCGTCCAGGGCCTGCTCGATGATGTCCAGCGACTGTTTGACCTCGAGCAATCTGACGACGATGCGGTCGTAGGTGTCGCCGACGACCTCGCCGGTCAAAATGTCGGGGGTGATGGCCTCGACGTTGAAGTCGGGGTAGGCAAAGTAGGGAACGTCTTGCCGGACGTCTTTTTTGACGCCGCTGGCCCGCGTGGTGGGGCCGGCAGCTGCAAGCTGCAGCGCATCTTTCTCGGTGAGGATGCCGATGTGGCGGGTTCGCATCTTGATGGTCTTGTCGTCGAGGAACAGGGTGGCTATCTTGCCGAAGAGACGGCGGTATTCCTCGAGCATTTCACGGATACGAGGCATCTTTTTCTCGGGGATGTCCCGGCGGACGCCGCCGTACATCATGATGGCCTTGGTGACCCGGTTGCCGTTGACCAGTTCCAGGATGTCCATGACGTGCTCGCGGACCTTCCAGGAATAGTGCAGCAGGGTGTCGAAGCCGAGCTCATGAGCGGCGACGCCGGCCCACAGCAGATGGGAATGGATGCGCTCCAGCTCGCCTTCGATGACCCGGATGTACTCGGCACGGTCGGGCACCTCGATGTCCGCGATTTCCTCGACGGCCATGACCAGGCAGGCGGGATGGCAGAGGTTGCAGATGCCGCAGATGCGCTCCGCGATGTAGATGGACTGCACCGGGTTGTTGCGGTGCATACCGATCCATTCGATGCCGCGGTGGTTTTCGCTTGCGGTGACATCCACGCCGACGATTTCTTCGCCGTCGAGGTCGCAGGTGATGGTGATGGGTTCCTTGAGAGCGGGGTGCACCGGGCCGATGGGTATCTTGTATTTCATTCCTTCCACCCCTCGTAGAGCTTGTTGGTCTCCTCTGGCGCTGTTTCGTCGCGACGCCACGGGTAGACGCCGTCGGGGAAGTCGGGGGTGAGGAACAGGTGTCGCTTGTCGTGCAACCCCCGGACGTCGGCGCCGGTCATCTCGATGACCTCTCGCTCGGAGAACTCGGTGCCGGGGATGAGATCGGTGAGCGTGGGCACCCAGAGGTCGTCCTTTGGGGCAGGGACGCGCAGGGTGACCGCGATTTCGCCGCAGAACGTGCCGTAGCTGAGCGTGAAATGGTAGTTGTAGAGCATGCTGTCGCCTGCATCCGATGGCGATATCACCGAGAAATGGGGAAACTCCTCCGCTTCCTCTATGAGCAGGGCGACGACGTCGTGCAGTTCCTCGCGGTCCACGTCGACCCATACGGTGTGTCGCTCCATCGGGTTTCGGACGCCCGCTGTTGCCGTCTGTACCTCGTATCCGAGGTCATGTGATTCAAGCATTTGTTTGATTTCGTCGATGTTCATTCTGACACCTCCTCCAGGTGTTTCCAGGCCTTGACCACGCCGTCGATGATGGCCTCCGGGCGCGGCGGGCAGCCGGGGACGTAGACGCAGGTGGCCTCTGGGACAACGCGGTTGAGCGGCCCGGCCAGATGATAGGACTCGTGGAACACGCCGCCGGTGATACCGCAGCTGCCCACCACGAGCACCACCTTGGGGTCGGGGGTCTGCTCGTAGATGCGCTTCACCTTGTCCTCCATGTCGCTGGTGACGGGGCCGGTGAACAGGATGACGTCGGCATGCCTGGGCGAGCCCACCAGCTTGATGCCGAACCGCTCGACGTCGTAGCGCGGGGTGAGCGCCGCCACGATCTCGATGTCGCAGCCGTTGCAGGAGCCGCTGTTGACGTGGAACACCCAGAGCGACCGCTTGAACGAGTTCAGGCTCATGCTATCACCTCCAGCCCGATGATGAGAACGAAGAACAGGGCAGCCATGCCGATGAACCAGAGCACGTAGTCGTTCACGATGCCGGTGTGGATGTTTTTCATCCATTTGTAGTAGCCGCTCAGGGCCTCGGTGAAGCCCCAGTAGATGTTGCCCGCCCGGACGTGCGCGTCCTCCTTCGACGGGCCGGGATGCCCGGACAGGAACGGGGTGCCCTGCTCGCCGCCGTTCCGCTGCCTGTTGCCCGTGCCCCACAGGATGTATGCGACAAGGGCTGCCACGACGAACGCGATGACCCAGACCACGGGCGACCAGTAGCCGCCGGTTGTTTCCAGTGCTTCGAATACCATGATTAGACACCTCCCACCGAGCCGATGTAGCCCGCCTGGTCGGCCAGTGCCTGCGCCGCGGGATGCACGATGTGGCTGACCACCCAATCGGGGAACAGGCCGAACAGGATGATGCCCGCGGCCAGGATGGCCATGCCGGCGAGCATGGACCGGGGTACCTCGCGGTTGTCCGAGATGTCAAGCTTCGGGCCCATGAACGCGGAATGGAACACCTTGACGAAGGAGGCCAGCGTCAGAATCGATACAAGCATGGCAACGATTGACAGGATGGGGCTGACCTGGTACGCCGATTCGTAGATGAGCAGCTTCGATGCGAAGCCGTTCAACGGCGGAATACCGGCGATGGCCAGGGCGCCGATGATGAAAAAGACAGCCGTATATTTCATGGAATGCGCCAGCCCGCCCATCTTTTCCAGGTTGCGGGTGCCCACCTTGTAGAAGATAGCGCCCGCCGTCAGAAACAGCAGGCCCTTGTACAAAGCGTGGTTGATGATATGGAAGATGCCGCCCTCCATGGCCCGGATACCGTAGGTGTCGAACTCCGCCTGCGAGAGCAGATACAGGCCGACGCCCACGCCGAGCAGCATGTACCCGGTCTGGCTAATGGCATGATACGACATCAGGCGCTTGATGTCCTTCTGCGGAATCGCCATGGTGACCCCCACGAACATGGAGAGCAATCCAAGAGCGATGATGATGATGCCAACCGTGGTCAGATTGAGCGTCACGCCGTACAGGGTAAAGCACACGCGGAACAGCGCATACAGCGACGCCTGGCTGGCGGCGACCAGCATCGCCGTAATCGAGGCCGGCGCCACCGTGTAGGCGTCGGGCGTCCACATGTGCATGGGCACCGCGCCGCATTTCATGGCAAAGGCCGCGATGAGCAACCCCAATGCAAGCTTGTCCAGGAAGCCATATTCAAGCACGTTGGCCAGCGCCGCGATGTTCAGCAGGTTGTACTGCCCGTAGAGCAGGCCCACCGAGAACAGGACCATCAGGGCGCCCAGCGTCGATATCACGATGTACTTGAACGCGCCCTCTATGGCGTCGCCCTTGTACACCCGGAAGGCGATCAGGCCCGCCGAGGCAATCGACAGCACCTCGAGGAACACGAACAGGTTGAACAGGTCGCCGGTGAACTCCATGCCCAGCATGCCCACGGTCATGAGCAGCAGCAGAGTGAAAAAGCGCCCCTGGCCGGATTCCCGGTCCATGAACGCCAGCGAATATATCATGGCGGCCAGCGACACCGTGCAGCTGATGAGACCCATAAACGCGCTCATGCCGTCCACCTGCAGCACGATGCGGACGGGCACCGCGGCCTGCGCTGGAATCGTCGACGTCGGATCGGCGGCACCCATGGTGTAGAGATGCGCGCCCTGGGTGAACACGTCCCAGGCCAGCGCCATCATGATGAACTGCGTGACCAGCAGTATGATGATGACCCATGCGGAGCGGGCCTTCTTGTTCACCCGGTCTATCAGCGGGGTCAGAAAGGCCCCGAGCAGTGGAATGGCGATGAGCAGTGCCGGTGCATGTGTGAGCAGGTCTTCCATCATTCTTTCAACCTCCGTATCCTGGTGGCGTCAAGCGTGCCGTAATGCCGGTATATCTTGATGGCCAGCGAGAGAATCAGGGCCAGGATGGCGACGCCGATGACGATGCTGGTCAGCGTCAGCGCCTGGGGGACGGGCAGCACCATGCCCCCGGGGATAGATATGCCCTCGGGCAGATTCGTGTATATGGGGGCGACGCCGTCCTCCCGGTAGCCCAGCGTGATGAGGAACAGGTTGACGCCGGCCTCGACGATGGTCAGGCCGATGGCGATCTTGATGAGATTGCGCTTGAACATGATAGCAAAGAGCCCGATGGCGATGAGCGCGACGACGGCGATGTATGGAATGTTGTATATCATTGGTCTCCCTCCGTATCCTCCATTGTTTCATGTGACGCCATGGCCATGGCGAGCACCACGGCGGCCAGGCCCCCGATGACCTTCATCCCGACGGCCAGGTTGAGGATGGGCAGCGTGCCGGCCGAGTTCAGGATGCCCGGGTTGCCGCCGAACGAGGGCAGCTCGCCGAAAATATACGAGGTATCGGCCAGGAAGTTGGCCAGCAGCGTCTCCGTGACCAGCACCAGGCCGAGCAGGCCGACGACGACGAAGGTCAGTCCGCCCAGGCTTTCAAGCATGGAGAGCGTGCCCTCGCTGGCATGTTTTTCAGCCCGGGATGTCCCGTAGGCGACGATGAGCATCACGATGGAGGAGGCGCCGATGGCGCCGCCCTGGAAGCCGCCGCCCGGCGTCAGATGGCCGTGCATGATGACGTAGAAGGAAAAAATCAGGATGAACGGAAATATCAGGGCGGCGATGGTTTGCACGATCGGCGAGAGACCCGGCTGCTCATTCATGGGTATCCCTCCGACGGAACAGGGCCATGACGCCAGCCACTGCGGTGAACAGCACGGTGGCCTCACCCAGGGTGTCAAACCCCCGGTAGTCAAAGACGACCGAGGTGACGGCGTTGTTGGCTCCGGTCTCGTTCTGCGCGTTCTCGATGATATGGTCGTCCATGTCCGACGGCGGGTCACCGAAATCACGCATTTCGACCACGGTCATAAACAGAAAGGCAACGAAGACGACGAACACGAGGGCTGCCAGCTTTCTCATAGCTCGTCACCTCCCAGCTCAGATTCCTCGCATGGCTCCTCGGGATGCTGCTCCACCGGCTCCCCCCCGGCCTCCATCCGCTCCGTATGCCGGATGGCCAGGACGATGATGGCCGTGGTGATGCAGGCCCCGATGCCCGCCTCGGCGATGGCCACGTCGGGCGCATGCAAAATATAGAACTCAAGCGAAAGCAGCAGGCTCATCGCCGCCAGGGCGACAGCCGCGGCCAGCAGGTCGCGCAGCAGGATGGCCACGACGGCGGCCAGCACCATGAGCACGGGCACCGCGACATGGACGAGGTCACTCCACATCGTCCACCTCCTCGTCCGCGTCGGCTTCGGCGGCTCCGGGCTGCCCTGGCGACAGGTCGTCGACCACCGCCCTTGAGGGCATGACGCCGGATCGATGCGCCGCCCGGGCGATGGCATGGGCGCCCGTCGGATTCGTTATCAGGATGGCGACCAGCGCAACGGCGGCATGGATGGACATGTTTATCATGGCGGTGTCGCCGTCATACCAGCGCCAGGCACCGTAGACAATCACGGCGCCGGCCAGGAAGATGGCGCCGAACGTGGTGCACTTGGTTCCCGCGTGCAGGCGGGTGTATACGTCGGGGAAACGCAGCAATCCCAGCGACGCCAGCAGGTTGAAGAACAGCCCGATGCCCAGAAAGATGTAGATGACCCACTCGATCATATTTCCCCTCCTTCAAGATATTTGGCGACATACAGCGTGGTGATATAGGACAGCACCGCGTAGACGATGGCCACGTCGATGTAGATGATCTCCATGGTGGCAGCGCCGAAGGCGAGCATGGACACGATGACGATGGTGTTGACCGTGTCAAGGCCCACGATGCGGTCGGGCGCCGTCGGGCCCAGGATGACCCGGACGAGGGCGATGAGCACCGAGATGGACAACACGACGAGCGAAACCATGAACGGGTCGTACATGTCTATCATTCTGCCACCCTCCGCGCCCATTTCGGAAACCCGGCGCATACCGGCATGCAGGGCCTCGGCGTCTCCTGCAGCACCTCGTCGTCGACGTTGATCCAGTGGACGTACAGGTCGCCCCCGTCGATGTCAACCGACAATGTCCCCGGGGTCAATGTGATGGAGTTGGCCAGCATGGTCATGGCCTCGTGGCTCTCCAGGCCCGGCGATATCCTGACGATACCCGGCCGTATCCGGCCGGTGAGAACGCGGTAGGCGACGTCCAGGTTGGCCTTTGCCATCTCCCAGAAAAACGGGAACAGATACACGATGAACAGCAGCCACCGTTTCGGGTTCGCCAGCTTGAAGTCCTTCACGAAAATGCTGCACCCCGCCGCGCCGGCGACCATCGACAGGACAATCCCGGCGACGATCTCGTCGAGCGCCCAGAGCTGGCCGTTGAACGTGAGGGCGAGCCACACGACGAAGCAGAAAACAGCGGTCCCTACGAAAGCAAACATCGGAGGGTAATCTCGTCTTCTCTTTAAAAGCTTGCGGTTTTCGATGCCGCGCGGCAGGAAATCAATTTAAATAGCTGTATGGGCTATAGAGGATGTATGAAACCGCTGGTCGTCTACTATTCGCGGACGGGGAACACGGAGATGGTGGCCGAGGCGCTGGCCGGCATGCTGTCCTGCCCGGTCGAGGGCATCGTCGACACGGTGAAGCGCTCCGGCCTGCTGGGCTGGCTTCGCTCGGGGCGGCAGGCCATGCGCGGTGAGACCTCGGAGCTGGAGCCATTGGAGCATGACCCCGCCGGGTTTGACGTCGTTGTCGTTGGAACGCCGGTCTGGGCGGGCATCGTGTCCACGCCGGTGCGAAGCTATCTCGAGATGTATCGGGATATGCTGCCGGAGGTGGCGTTTTTCTGTACCGCCGGCGGGGACAACACGGCCGGGACGTTTGCCGACATGGAGGCATGCTGTGGACGGGAGCCGGTGGCGACGCTGGCTGTCAGCCGGGCGATGATAAAACGGCAGGGGTGGCGTTCCGCCGTGGAGCGCTTCGCCGGGGAGGTACAGGATGGACCGTGAGGGCATGCCGGGCGGAGTGGACGACCGGTGGGAGGACGAGTGGCCGGGGCGGCATGTGGACGCCGGGATGGGATGGCGGGTGTCATTGTCGATTCTCGGCGGGATGGGATGGCTGGCGTTTTTGCTCCTGTGGCTGTTTTTTTATGCCTCCGGTTTTTCGGGCTACCAGAACGTGGCCGTCGTGATGCTGTCATTGCTCGTGGTGGCCGGATTGCTCGGGGTACCGTGGGCGATATGGGGATGGCGGCATCGCAGCCCGGGGGAGGCGAACATGGTGAAAGCGAAGGGGTTTCGGTGGCGCGTTGTCTTTTCGGCGGTCAGCGTGCCGGCCGTGATGCTGCTGCTCATAGGGTGGCTGTATGTGTATGCCGGGGGCTACAGCATCTATCAGAACATCGCGGTGTTCATCATCGCGTTGCTCATCATGGGTGGGCTGCAGGGAGCCGTGTGGGCGCCCTGGGGCATGCGGCACGGCCGCTAGCGACCCTGTCCGCTTACAGGAACTTGTTGTAGCCGACGGTCATCAGGTTGCCGCCGACGAAGATATGGGTGTCGGGCCGGAGCAGCCATGGAATCCTGATGTGGGTGCCGTAGAAGCCCAGCATCATGCCGGCCTGGTCGCCGAGCATGAATCCGAAGTCGCGGACCGTCCTGCCCTTCCAGAAGTAGTTGGCGCCGAACTTGACCATGGTCACGCCGCCGGAATGGTAGTTGAAGAATATCGGCCGGAAGATGAACCGGAACAGGAAGCCGTTTTCCGGGCTGAGCAGCGCGCAGTCCCGTGCAAGGGGAACGTAGACCTCTCCCTTGCCGTAGCTGAATATGAGGTTTGAGAACCCGATGTCGAAGTTGATGCCCAGCCGGGCCATGGCGCTGTCGACGTTGTCGTTGGCGATGTCGCGTTCGACCGCTGCGGCCTCGTCGGCGTCGAGGGTAACGGTGCGGGTGATGACGCCGGTGGGGCTGATCTGTTCTATCTCCGCGGTGACCTTTTCTGGCGAGTCGTCCGCGGCTGCCGGGGCCGTGGTGAGCAGCGCCGGGGCCACGAGAATGCCGATTGCCAATAAAACCAACAGCTTTTTCATGTGTCTATAATCATCCCTTCATTTATAAATATATTGCCGTCGTGTCATCCTGTAGCGTGAAAGAAAAATTTAAAAATGGTTGACAGATGTTGTCATGGAGGTGAAATATGAGGACGAAAAAGATAGGGACCGTTGGGATAGCGCTGCTGCTCGCCAGTCTGACGCTGATCCCGATGGCGATGGAGGGACACGGCGGCCAGGCCGGAAGGAGAACCGTGACCTGCGCCGTGTTCCACGACGGAAAACGGGAGATATCGACGGAAGAGCTTTCCCTGCTCAGCGCCGGGTCGCTGCTGAAAAAAGCGCGGGCCGCGGTCGACGCATGGAAAACCGTGCAGGACGAAGACGTCAGCGACGCCGACCGGGAGGCGATACAGAACGCGATGGTCAGTCTGCTGGCCGCGCTCAAAAACAGGGGGCTGCTGCCGGAGGAAGTCACCCCGCAGGTCCTGGGGCTGCTTCCCGACGGCGGCATCGCCTGGATGCATCCCATCGTGAGCTGCGGGAGCGGCTTCGGCCTGATTCCGCTCTACCCTGGAGAGGCGTTCCTGGGCGTGATGCTCCGCCCGATTTTCCTGCAGTATTTTCTGCTGGGCTACACGGGCTGCCTCAACGCACGGCTCATCCCGCCCCGGATAGAATACTGGGATTTCACCGGGACGCAGACGGTGATGGTGTTCGGCTTTGCCGGCCTCTACCTGGACTTCGCCAGCCTGGGTCTCGGCATCCCGCCCGTCCAGGTGCTCATCGGCGAGAGCCTGTTCACCGGCGGCATAGACTGGCCGGCCTAACCTCTTTTCCCTCTTTTTTTATCTGCCGTGCAGCCGGTGGAGCAGCCACGCCATGTTGGCGCCCAGCGTCCGCATGGTTTCCATGCCCTCCGCGTCGTCGGCGACGTCACCTGGGGTGCGGCCAACGCCGAGGTTCCAGTAGGACGAGCCCGGTACAATCATCTGGCTGATGAGAAAAAAATGGTTGATGGCGTCGAAGACGGGCAGGGCACCCGCCCGCCGGACGGCGACCACTGCCGCACCGACCTTTCCCTGGAACATGTGGTCGTTGGCCCGGGCGACCATGCCGGCGCGGTCGATGAGCGCCTTGAGCTCCGGGGACACGTTGGCGAAATAGGTCGGGGAGGCCAGGATGACGCCGTCCGCCTCCAGCATCATGGCGATGCACTCGTTGACCACGTCGTCGATGACGCATCGCCGGTCCCTGTGGTCGTAGCACCGGTAACAGGCGGTGCAGCCCCGTATGTCGCTGCCGGCCAATGATACCACCTCGGTGTCAATGTCTTCTTTTTCCAGCTCCCCGAGCACCACGTCGAGCAGCATGGCGGTGTTGCCCTCCCGGCGGGCGCTCCCGTTAACGGCGACGACCTTCATGTCATGGTAACGAGGGCTGCTTTAAAAACGTGGCTTTTCGGGGTTACAGGGCGATGCCCAGGAGGAATGCGCCGAGGGCCATGGCCATGGCGATGCGGAACAGGTCTGAGGCGTAGCCGGCCTCGCCCGTGTCCTGCAGGGCGGCGAAGATGCCGTAGGCGAGAAGCGCGGCGGCGGGGATGAACAGCGCGAGATACCACCGGCCGAGGATGCCCCATATGACGGGGAACGGCGTCAGGATGATGGATACCGCGGCGGCCATGCCGCCGACCCGGACGGCTGCCCGTTGCCCAATTCGCATGGGAAGCGTGAACCGTTTTATGGTGTCCGCCGACATGTCGCGGGTGTCCATCAGGATTTCCCGGCCCAGGATGACGAAAAAGGCCATCAGGGAGAGCAGCGCCGCGTCCCAGGGGCGTCCCACGGCCGTGCCCCCATAGGTAAAGGCCAGGCCGGAGAGCAGCGCTACCACGATGTTGCCCATGACCCCCTGCTGCTTGAACCGTGTTTCGTAGAGCACCAGGAACGCGATAGCGAACACGGCGAGGGCGAGACACCAGGGGTTTATGAGCAGGGAGAGGGCCACGGCGACGGCGAACAATGCGACGGAAAACCAGAGCGCCTCCCGGGGCAGCACCAGGCCGGCGGGAACCGGGCGGTCCGGATGCGCCAGGCGGTCGATGTCCCGGTCGAAGTAGTCGTTGAACACCATGCTGCCGGCGGTTATCAGCGACACGGCGGGCATGGCCAGCAGGCTGTCCGTCGAGATGACGCCGCCGGCGCCGATGTAGACGCTGACCACGGCCATAACGGCGAGCTCGGGTCTCGTCATACGGAGGAAGGCGCGTGCTTTTCGACCCAGCATTATGTGCCCATCCTGCATGGAGTATACCCCCGGCAGATGGCGCTCCCCGCATCGGGAGATGGAGCACGGCGTGGCTGCCGGCGGCATCGTCACCTCGCCTTTATATAGAAAACGGGTTATATGAGCGTTGCCATCCCGGCAGGTGCTGCCGATGCGAACATTTATAACTATCGTTTATATACTATTTAAAGTCGTTCGAGGTGCGCACCAGATGGCAGACATCCGCATAGAAAACATGGTCGCCTCGACAACCATCGCCGACGAGCTCGAGCTGACAGCGCTGTCAACGGCGCTGCCCGAAAGCGAATACGAGCCGGAGCAGTTCCCGGGGTTGGTGCTCCGACTCAGGGAGCCAAAGACGGCGGCGCTGCTGTTCGAAAGCGGAAAGATGGTGTGCACCGGGGCCCGGAAACGGGAGCAGGTCGAGATGGCGATACGATACATCGCCGGCGAACTCCAAAAACGGGGGCTGCTCTAATCCTTTTTCTCCCGTATCCTGTCCAGCGTCCAGTCGCCGTGCCATTCTACCTCCGGCTTTTTCACCGCGAGCATGTAGACGGCGAGGAGCACCGCTGCGACCACGAAGAACACGGCGGCGAAGATGAACATGGCCAGAAAGACCATGAAGAAAATGGCCATGGCGGCGAGGAACGCGGCCGCGATGCGGAGCAGCATGGTCTCACCGTCCCAGGCTTTCGTCGAGCAGGGTGCCGACGACGCCGGATTTTCCGGAGGTCTGCCGCTGCTGGGGCAGGAAGGGCGCCAGGGCCATCGCCAGGTTTTTCAGCGTCATCGACTGCAGCAGCACCTTTCCGGGTCCCTCCAGCCTGGTGATGAAAAGTCCTTCGCCGCCGAACAGCATGGTCTTGACGCCCTTGACCCGTTCGATGTCGTAGTCCACGGTGGCCTCCCAGCCCACGACGCTGCCGGTGTCGACCTTGAGCCGTTCACCTGCATCCAGCTCCATCTCTACGAAGTCGCCGCAGGCGTGCACGAAGGCGATGCCGTCGCCGGACAGCCGCTGGAGGATGAAACCCTCGCCGCCGAAAAACGTGGCGCCCAGCCGCTTCTGGAAGGCGATTTTCATGTCGACGGCATCCTCGGCGCAGAGAAACGCGTCCTTCTGGGCTATGAAATCGGTGCCCGCAGAGAGATCCCATGCCTGTATCTTGCCGGGTGCGTTGCCGGCGAACGCCACGATGGCGGTGCCGCCGGCCGAGGAAAACTCGGTCATAAAAAAGGTTTCGCCGGCCAGCTTGCGGCCGATGCCCTTGAGGATGCCGCCGCGGCTCTTGGCCTCCATCTCCACGTTGGGAGACATGTAGACCATGGCGCCGGCCTCTCCGTACACCGTCTCTCCCCCGCTGACCTCGATGGTCACAATCTGGAGGTTGTCACCGGTGATCTTATACTGCATGCTTTACAATGACGGAAGCGGCTTAAATGTTTCTATTTTCTCAACGTCAGATGAACATACGCGTGCATGCACCCGCAGTATAAAGCATACGCAACGATAGGGCTATCCACGCACGAGGGTTCCAATCACCATTCCCCGCTTTGCCTCCATTCGATACACCCGAGCGATTGGGACAATATTTTTAGAAATATTTATAAAAAACAGACGGATGTAAACGGGAGGGGATCTGCATGGTAGCACTCCTGAGCTGGATGAAATACTATCTCCAGTCTGACAGCGACAAATGCCCCAGATGCGGCGGGCATCCATTCGAGCACGGGTTCACCGACAGCAACCAGCGACATTTTTGTACCCGATGCGGCTTTGGCTGGAGCTAAAAAAGAAAAACGCCCGGAGCGGGATTCGAACCCGAGTCCAAGCCTCCGCAGGGCTTTAGGATATCCAAGCTACCCCATCCGGGCACGGTGCTATTTCTGCAGGTCCACCATCGCCACCTGCTCCAATATGAGATCCTCATACATAGAGGTATCGATTGCCTCGCGCACATCCGCGAGGATACCGAAGCGGTCAAGCGTCGCATCGGTACCCGCCAAGACATCGTCATCGGATGCCAGCGAATGCTCGTCCATGAACGGCGACATGTCCGGAAGGTCGCCGTCGGCACCGGGAATGTCCGTGCGCCCGACGGCCAGCAGCACCAGGTCGCCGTTGCGGACGCCCACCCGCTCGATGGCGTCGCGGATCTGCCGGCAGCCCGACGCATACAGCAGAATCTCCATCGACAGGTCGTTGCAGACCGCATCGCCACGCCGAAACGAGCGGACCGCATGCTGGACCGCCGACCGGAGATGCATGGTGCCGTATACCGCGTCGGCGTCAAACGCCTGGCAGGCGATGTCATGCGCTGCAGCGAAATCCTGCAGAGAGGCAACGAACGCCTCCGTATCCGGGACGCCGCCCCGGCAGCCCTGTATCATGATGTCCATCTATGCCACCTGCTCCCTGATGGATCTCGCGGTCTCCGCACCGATGTGCGGTATCTCCTGCAGCCGTGCTATGCTGGCTTTCCTTAAATCGTTTACGCTCCTGAAACCGGCCTTGTAGAGCGCCCTCGCCCGTACGCGGCCGACGTTGCGGAGCTCCACCAGGTTGAGCAGCTGCTCCTTGCAGCCGTAGCGCATCCGCATGATGAGTTTCGTGAGCTCCGGCACCGCATCAAAGTCAAAGATACGGGCCATCTCCCGCATCGCATGGAGCAGCCACTCGGCGACCTCGACCTTGGAATGTATGTCGCCGGGACCCACACCATATTTTTGGACGAGATGCTGCTCCCGCCGCTCCAGCATCCAGTCCTCCAGCAGCGCCGCCGTCTTCACCTGGGCGAGAAACCATTCAAAATCAGGCGAGATAGGCAGCGGCACCTCCAGAGCGAAGACGTTTTCGTCCACCACGTCCTCCAGCCACCCGTCGCCCCTCGAAACATAGAGACAGCGCATGTCCGGCGCCGCGCAGATGGCGTGCAGGTAGGCAAACGTTGACGCCTTCGGTGCCTCGAGCGCCTCCCGCATCTTGATGGCCGAGAGCGGGTCGAGGTACAGGCTGGAGGTCTTCCGGCCGAACGGCGTAGCGGTCCACACGCCCTTTTTGACGATGAACCCCTGGCGCTCCAGAAACAATACGATGTCCTCCAGCTGGCCGGTGGACAGCACGCCCCGCTGGTGGGCGTAAAACGTCCGGTTGAAAAAATCGATGATCTCGCTGATGGTGACCGCGAAGTCGGTGGAGATGAGCGACAGCACGTGGATGCGCAACGCCGGCTCGCTGCCCAGCTTGGAATGGATGGGCTCCAGCTCGGCGTTGATGTAGCGCTCCCTGATCTCCTGGAGCTGCCGCTGTTTGCGGGCCACCAGGATGGCCTCGCCCTCGTCGTCATACCCGGGGCGACCGGCCCGGCCCATGGCCTGCGCTATCTCCATGGCCGGGATGGGCATCATGCAGCCTGCCTCGCCGGAGTAGCGGTAGGTGTGCTTGACGATGACGCGGCGGGCCGGCGTGTTGACCCCGGCGGCGAGCGTGGGCGTGGCAGTGATGCATTTGATGTCCCCGGCCCGGAAGGCGTCCTCGATGACCCGGCGCTGGCTGCTCCGCAGCCCGGCGTGGTGGAACGCGACGCCCTGCTGGATGCCCTCGGCCAGCCTGGCGGCGATGGTGGTGCTTTCCTCGCCGGCGACCACGTCCCGGGCGGCCTGCTTGAGGCGCTCCCCGTCGTCTACGTAGGGGGCAACATGCTCCTGGAGTTTGCCGGCGAAGCGCTGCGCCGCCCGCCGGCTGTTCACGAAGACCAGACACTGGCCGCCACCGGCGACGGTGTCGACGACGAGCGAGATGGCGCCGGTACCCGCTATCTGCCGGGTGGACTCGTCCGCGTAGTAGATGGTGCCGTCGTGGAAGACGCCCTCCCGGAGGGGGACGGGGCGCCAGGTGTCCTTGACCAGATGCGCGCCGAGCCATTCCGCTATCTCCTCGGCGTTCTGGATGGTGGCGGAGAGCGCGATGACCTGCAGCCCGGGATGTATCATCCGGAGGCGGGACAGCACCATTTCCATGGTCGGCCCCCGCGATGCGTCGTCCATGAGATGGATTTCGTCGGCGACCACGATGTCGACGTCGTCTATCCAGCGGGCGCCATGCCGCAGCAATGAATCAGCTTTTTCCGAGGTGCAGATGACGATGTCGTTTCCGGCAAGCCGGCTGCCGCTTTCGTCGTAGTCGCCCGTGGACACGCCGATGGAAATACCGAGTTCCTCGAAGCAGTGGAGGTCCTCCCATTTTTCCCGGGCCAGGGCCCGCAGCGGGACGATGTACAGGCTTTTCCGTCCCCGGAGGGCGGCCTGGACGATGGCCAGGTAGGCGACCAGGCTTTTGCCGCTGGCCGTGGGCACCGACAGCACGACGCTGTCTCCCTGCAGCGCCGGGGGCAGCCCCTGCTGCTGCGGCGGCCACAGCTCGGTGTACCCCTGCGCCTTGATGAGCCGGCGGATGTCCTCGTCCACGGGCAGGTCGTCGACGGAGTCCCAGGCCATGCTGGGCTAATATGCGGGGGCATAAAACGTTTTAGCATCCCGGGTTCCAATACCTCTTTATATATAGAGAGGTTTACATCTGTACGCATGGAATCATTTGCCTCTTTGAAGCAGCTCTGCGTCGACGTGGCCGACGCGATTTCGGACGTGGTGGCCCGCGAACGGGAGCGATGCTTCGACCGGTTCGGCACCGAGGTGTGCATGGGCGCCGACGGGACGCCGACGCAGCACATCGACAAGATAGCGGAGGACGTCGCCCTCGAGGTCATCGACGGCCGGGTCAACGTGCTGTCAGAGGAGGCCGGCTACGTGGACAACGGCCGCGAGTATACCATGGTGCTGGACCCCGTCGACGGAACACGCAACGCGGTGAACGGCGTCCCGTTTTACTGCACGTCGATCGCCATCGGACAGCGGCGCCTCAGCGACATCGCTTTCGGCCTGGTGCGCAACCTGCCCACCGGTGACACCTACACCGCCGAGGTGGGCAACGGCGCCGCCTGCAACGGCCGGCCGATATCGGTGCAGCAGCGCGACGAGCCACTGTTCTCCCTGGTACTGGGCACCTCCGGCGCCGAGGATACCTGGCAGCGGGTCCGCCATCACCATATCCGTTCTCTGGGCGCCGCAGCCCTTGAGATGTCGCTGGTG
The DNA here is from genome assembly GCA_046498345.1 of Thermoplasmatota archaeon. Taxonomy (GTDB): domain Archaea; phylum Thermoplasmatota; class E2; order UBA202; family DSCA01; genus CAZESS01. Next base: position 10,538 of record JAWOAW010000086.1, on the reverse strand, counting down.
GCCGCCGGGGCGCTGGACGCCTACTACCAGGCCAACGAGTATCTCCGGGTGACCGATTTCGCTGCTGGGACGCTGCTGGTCCGGGAGGCCGGCGGCGGCGTGTACAACAGCCATGGCGGGGAGCTCGACGTACCCCTCGACCTGGAGGTGCGGAGCAGCGTGCTCGCCGTGTCCGGCCCCGGGATACGGGAGGTGATCCTGTGAGATGGGGCATGATATGCAAGCCGTCGAAGCCGTCCTTTGCGGTTGCCGACCAGATATACCAGCTGATGGACGACGTGCTGCTGGAAAAAAAGGTGGCGGCGCAGCTCGGGCAGGAAGGATACACCATCGGGGAGCTCGGCGACAAGGTGGACCGGCTGGTGGTCATCGGCGGAGACGGCACCATCCTGATGGTCATGCGGAAGATATCGAAGCCCATGTTCACCATCAACACCGGCCAGGTGGGGTTTATGACCGAGGCCAGCGTCGAAGACGCCGTGGAGAGCATGCGAAAGGTGCTCCGGGGCGACTGCTTCATCGAGGAGCGCATGCGGGTCAAGACCGTGCTGAACGGCTCCCGCCTGCACGACGCCACCAACGAGGTGACGGTGCACACCTCCGCGGTGGGAAAAATCCTGTCGCTGCGCCTCATCGTCGACGGCGTGGTCACCGAGGAGCTCGACGGCGACGGCATGATCATCGCCACCCCGACCGGCTCCACCAGCTACGCGCTCTCCGTGGGCGGCCCCATCGTCGACCCGTCCATCGACGCGTTCGTGGTGGCGCCCATGGCTCCCTTCCGGCATACGGCGTCGCCGCTCATCATCCCGGCTGACAAGACGCTGCAGGTAAAAATCATGGGGAAGCGCGATGCCACCGTGGTAACCGACGGCATCCAGGAGGGAACATTGTCGCAGCGGGGAACCCTGGAGCTGTCGCTGTCCGAGAACACCGCCGAGTTCATCCGCCTGGAGCGGAATTTCTACCGGAAGGTCTACGAGACCCTGTCCTTCCACACCAAGAGGCACGAAGTATGACGGCCATCCGAGGCATCGAGCGCGACACCCTGCAGCTCATACAGGAGAGCGCCCGGGAGGTATACCCCAACGAGTTCGGCGGGTTCCTGGCGGTAGGCGACGACCCCTCCGTCATCTCGGAGATTGTGTTGCTGCCCGGCACCATCTCCGGCAGCACCCATGCCATCTTCCGCCTGGACATGTCGCCGCCGGACAGCAGCATCGTGGGCACCGTCCACTCGCATCCCTCGCCGTATCCGACGGCATCTGAGGCGGACATGCACCTGTTCCAGAAATACGGCCGCGTCCACGTCATCACCGCCGTCCCCTACGACGACGGCTCCTGGCGGGCCTACGACCACCACGGGGAGCGCATTTCTCTGGAGGTGGTCGAGCCATGAAGCCAGATGTCCGTCGGGCGTTGCAGAAGGCACACGAGCACGACCGGTCGTTTGCGTCAGGGCGCATCCTGGGTTCGATGTGCACCGAGCCGCATCCCGTGGCGCTGGCGGCCTACCGGGAGTTCATGGAAACCAACCTGGGCGACCCGACGTTGTTTCCCGGCACCAAGAAGCTGGAACGGCAGGTGGTCGACCGGGTGGGCGAGCTGCTGCACGCGCCGGCCACCATGGACGGGCAGATGACCTCGGGGGGGACGGAGTCCAATCTCACGGCGCTGTGGATACATACGCAGCTGCGCGACAGCAGCCGGGTCGTCGTGCCCGAGCACGCCCATTTTTCGTTTCAGAAGGCAGCCTCGCTCATGGATCTGGAGCTGAAAACGCTGCCCTGCCCCGGCCATGTCGCCGACGCCGGGGCGCTGCCCGAGCTGCTGGACGACGACGTGGCCTGCGTGGTCGCCGTTGCCGGCACCACCAACCTGGGGCTCGTCGACCCCGTCGAGGCGATGGCTCGCTGCTGTAACGAGGCCGGTGTGCCGCTGCACGTGGACGCGGCCTTCGGAGGCTTCGTCCTGCCGTTTCTCCGGCAGCTGGGTCTCTCCGACGCAGGCTTTGACTTTTCTATAGACGGGGTGAGCAGCATGTCGCTGGACCCCCACAAGATGGGCATGTCGGTCATCCCCGCCGGGCTGCTCCTGCTCCGCCACGGCGACCGGTTTGAACGCATCGCCGTCCGGGCCACCTGCACCCACACCCGGCGGCAGCTCTCCCTGCTGGGCACCCGACCCGGGGCGGCAGCGGCCGCCACCTACGCGGTGCTTCACGAGCTGGGCTGGGACGGCTACCGTTCAATGGTAGCAGCGTGCATGGAGACCACGCGGCATGCCGTCGAGCGTATCAGCGAGGCCGGCTTCGCCCTGGTCGTCGAGCCGGAGACCAACGTGCTGGCCGTCCGGGTGGACAAACCCCGGCGGACGGCGGAGCAGCTGGCCGAGCGGGGATGGATGGTGGGGGTCAACGAACGCGACAGCGCGCTCCGCCTGGTGGTGATGCCCCACGTGAAAAAGACATTAATAGACAGCTTCGTTTCAGACCTGAAAAAGGTGACAGCATGACAGGGCTTGAGACCTCGCTACGGCAGGCGCCAATCGTCGACAGAAACGGCTACCGCTACGTGGTGCATCCCCTCACGGACGGCATCCCCCACATCGAGCCGGAGCTGCTCAGGGAAGTCACGGAGCGGATGGCGGAGCAGCTGCCCGCCTGCGACCGCATCGTGACAACCGAAGCGATGGGAATCCCCCTGGCGACGGCGCTGTCGCTGCACACCGGCATCCCGTTCACCATAATCCGGAAGCGATGCTACGGGCTGCCCGGCGAGGTCTCCGTCGAGCAGGTCACCGGCTACGCCTCATCGAAGCTTTTCATCAACGGCCTCCGAGAGGGAGACGAGGTGGTCTTCGTCGACGACGTGGTCAGCACCGGCGGGACGCTGGCCGCGGTCACGGCCGCCCTCCGCGACATGGACGTCAGCATCAAAAAAATCCTGGTGGCGGTCGGCAAGGGCGACCTCGCCGCCATCGAAAAAAAGGTGGGTATGCCCATACATACCCTGGTGGACATAGCGGTGAACGATGACGTCGAAATCAAAGCTGGACACTGACCGGCTGGTAGCGCTGGCCGAGGGTTGCACGCGGGTGCTGATCAGGCTGCCCGACGGCCTGCTACACCATGCCCCGGCCATCGTGGACGCGCTGCAGTCGGCCGGCGTCGAGCCGGTGGTCTCCGCCGACAGCTGTTTTGGCGCCTGCGACTGGTGCGGCGACATCCCGGGATGCGACAGGATTATCTACGTCGGCGAGGCGCCCATGCCCTCGCTCCAGGAACGATATCCGGCTCCAGCGGTTTTTTTGCCCGTCCCGGCCCCGCACGACGTCGAGCCGGCCGTCGAGCAGGCGCTGCCATTGCTGTCCGGCCATACCGTCGGCGTGGTCACCATCGCGCCCTACATCGGCCAGCTCGACATCGTGGTGGACATGCTCCAGCAGGCTGGCTTCACCGTCGTGGTCGGCGAGAAGAGCCGGCGGACCGCCTATGACGGGCAGATACTCGGCTGCGACCTCACGGCGGGCACCTCGATTGCCGGCCGGGTGGACTGCCTGATCTACATCGGCGACGGCAGGTTCCATCCGCTGGGATTGGCTCTGGCCACGGATATACCGGTGGTGGCGGCAAACCCGGCGGAACGGCGGGCGATATGCGAGGAGCTCACCGAGGAACGGGATGCGGTGCTCAGGCAGCGGTACGCCCACATCGCCCGGGCCCAGGAGGGCCACCGGCTGGGCGTCATCATCGGGAAAAAGCTGGGGCAGCAGCGCCCCGAGCTGGCCCTGCGGCTGAAAGAGCTGGCCGAGCGACATGGCTACACGGCGGTGCTGATCACCGCGGACCTGCTGCAGCCGGAGCGCCTCGACCATCTGGGGATGGATTTTTACGTGTCGACGGCCTGCCCCCGGGTTGCCGTCGATGACGCCGGCCGCTATGGGCAGCCGCTGCTCACGCCGATAGAATTCGAGATACTGGTCGGGGAGCGGGACTGGGATGACTACGAGTTCGACCAGATCGTGTAATCAGATGTTGAAATAGCGGATGTTGGTCAACGTTGCCTCGTCGTGGTTGCCGGCGGTGTCGTAGACCTTCACGGTGAGCGTGTAGGTGCCCCCGTAGGACTGCTCGTTCCACGTCCACGTTTCCGAGGTCCCCGGTTGGCGAAGCTGGCCGTTGACCCAGAACTCGATTTTCTCGATGTCGGAGACGGCGTCGCTGGCATCTGCCTCGACGGTTATCTGGCCGACGATGACGGTGTTGACCGACTGGAGCGGGATGAGCCCAATGGGGATGGGCGGGATGATCTCCCGGCCGAGGAGGTTGATGTAGAGGTAGTCGGGCTTCGGCGTGACCAGCGAAACGTCCGGGTCGGTGGTGTCGATGGTGAAGTTGTTGGAAATCGCCATGCCGGTGTTGCCCGCGTCATCGGTGGCGTTGAGCCGGAGCTGGTACTGGCCGTTGTCCCAGGTGCTGACGTCGATGTGTTTGCTGCCCTCGTTGGCCAGGGGGAACGTGCCGTCTATCCATGATTCGTTGACCACGTGCCAGGTGTCCTCGCCGGCCTCCCGGTATGCTATCCATATGGTATCGAGGGTTTCGTCGATGTTGTCCGAGGCGTTCCAGATGACCTCAAGGCTTTTTTCTTCGCCGCCGAGGATCTGCCCCTGCCTGGGCTGCTCGATGACGATGGAGGGCGGCGTGTTGTCCAGCGTAAACTGGCTGGAGGTGTTGGAGCCGGTGTTGCCCGCGTCGTCGGTGACGGCGACCTGCAACCGGTAGACGCCGCCCGCGAACAGGTTGGTGTTCCAGGAGTAGGTGCCGGTGTTGTTGAGATACGATGCGACGGGGATGGACGTGTTGTCCTCGCTGACCAGCGAGAGGTTGACGGCGCCGCTCAGGGCGGTGTCAACGGCATCGGTGGCGTTCCAGGACACGGTCACGGTTTCCGTCACATATGTCTCCGTTGGTGCCAGGACGTCCACCGCCGGCGCGGTATGATCTAACCGTATCTGCCGGGTGCCGGTCGTGGTATGACCGGCCCGGTCCGTGGCGCGAAACATGAAGGTATGGTTGCCCTCCTCGCTTATCTGGAAGAGGCCGTTGTAGTCTTTCCATATGCCGCTGGATACGCTCCGGTATTCCGTCCGGTTTATGCCCGAGTGGTTGTCGTCGGCGTCGAGCGTTACCTCGACGGGGTCCACGTACCAGCCGTTGCGCCCGCCGGGGGACGCCGGGTCGAGAATGCAGGCGATGGAGGGCGGCGTGGCATCGATTTTGACCTGGCAGGTGTGCGCTTCCCCCCTGGTGCCGTTGACGTCCACCGCGTAATAGGTGATGACGTGGACGCCATCGGCGGTCAGGTTGAACGAGCCGTTGTACGTCTGCCATGGCCCGCCGTCGACGCTGTAATTCGTGTAATTGTAACGGGAGGTGTTTTCGACCGCCTCGATGGTGACGGACACGTTGCCGGTGTACCAGCCCTGCTGGCCGAGCGTGCCGTCGAGCGATACCGCCAGCACGACGTTGACGTTGTCCACCGTTACGTTGACCATGGCGACCTCGGAGTAGTTGCCGCCGTCGTAGCTCCGCGCCGTGATGGCATGCAGGCCGTCCTGAACGGTCGTGGTATCCCAGCTGTAGTTCCAGCTCGTGGTGCCGATGGCGGTGTGCCAGACGCCGTCGTCGACGCGTACCTCGACCTGCTGGAGGGTTTCGTTGCCGTCCGCGTCGCTGGCGTTTCCCCGTACCAGCAGGGTGCCGTTGACCGTGGCCCCCTCCGGGGGCGCCGTCAGCGTTACGGTGGGCGGCTGGCCGCCCAGGCCGTTGGCCATAGCCAGGCTGACGGAGAGCGCGATGGCGGTAACGATGATGAGTGATATGATGCCGAGTAGCCTTTCCTTTCTCATGATTCCACCGGACGTCGTGGATTGGTAAAACAGATGTGCTTTTAAAACGTTTGCTCTCGCATGTCGGTCCTGCTCTCCCCGGCGGACAAAAAGCATTATATAGCTCCCCTGATTTTGCCCAGACAATGGATATCCTTCTTATTTATCCTCACCTGGAGCACGGTGTGACCACCCGGGAGGACAGCCATACCCCGTTTTCGAAGCTGTTCGGCAATCCCTCGCTGACGCTGCCGCAGATAGCGGCCGTGACACCAGAGAAACACAATGTCCGCATCCTGGACGAAAACTTTGAGCCCGTGCGATATGACGGGGACTGGGACCTCGTGGGCATCAGCTGCCTGACCATGACCGCGCCCTACGCATATAAGATGGCGGACCGGTTCCGGGAGCGGGGCATCCCCGTGGTGCTCGGCGGATATCATCCCACGGCCTGCCCGGAGGAAGCCAGCCAGCATGCGGACGCCATCGTCATCGGGGAGGGCGAAGCGGGATGGCCGGAGCTCCTGCACGACCTGGAAAACAACGGCGAGCTCAAGCAGTTTTACGGCCGGGACAGCTGCGTGCAGCCCGAGCAGATACCCGAGCCGCGCATGGACCTTGTCAGATACCAGCCGCTCACCGGCTGCATCCAGACGCAGCGGGGCTGCCCGCACGCCTGCGAGTTTTGCTCCACCTCAGCCTTCCTGGGGCGCCGGGTGCGCGGCCGGCCGATACCCGACGTCATCGCGGAGATGAAAAAAATCCCCAACAAGCTGATCATCTTCCGGGACGCCTCGCTCACCATCAACCCCCCATACAGCCGGAAGCTTTTCAACGAGATGATACGGCAGGACCTCAACAAGAAATGGATCGCCAACGGCAACATCAACCTGCTGAGCCGGGACGAACAATTCCTGGAGCTGGCCAGGGAAGCCGGCTGCATCGCCTGGTTCGTGGGCATCGAGTCCATCTCCCCGGAAAGCCTCAGGGAGGCCCACAAGACGTCCAACACGGCCAGCAAATACAGGCAGGCCATCAAGACCATCCGGGATCACGGCATGGCGGTCATCGCCGGCATCATCTTCGGGTTCGACCATGACACCCCGGACATCTTCGATACCACACTGGAAAAAATGCTGGAATGGGAAATCGACGTCGGCGAGTTCAACATTCTCACCCCCTACCCGGGAACGGCACTCTTCGACCGCCTGGACAAAGAGGGGCGCATCTTTACCAAGGACTGGTCGAAGTACACGCAGTCCAACGTGGTCTACGAGCCCAAAAACATGACCCCGGAGGAGCTCATGGAGGGCACCAAGCGGGTCATCGAGGGCTACTACAACGTGCCGCAGAGCCTGAAGCGGGTGCTGGGCACCCTGAAGATCAGCAAGCTGGCTCCCACCTCGCTGGTCGTCCCGTCCATCAACTTCGCCATGCGCCGCTACTACTACCGGGAGTTTTTCTGAGGTAACATGAAAAAAGATGTCAGCCTCCGGGTACGACACGCCCGCATCAGGCTGCTGGGCGTGGTCCACGGCCTGGAGCGGGAGGGGCGGCGGGTGCGGGAGGCATTCCTGGCGTTCGAGCCGGACTGCTGCGCCGTCGGCATCCCCGGGGAGGACGTAGAGACGTTGCGCCAGTGCCACGGGGACGAAAACCCCGATTTTGATACCACGCCGGAACGCGAGGCTTTTTTCCAGCGGCTCGCCACATATGGCACCGTGGTGGTCCCCCCGGCCGGCCTGGTGGCAGCCATGACCCTGGCCGACGAGCGGGACGTGGCGCTGGAGCCCATCGACATGGACGACGAGGAATACGCGTCGCTGTTCACCGACGAGATGTCGCTGCTGGGGCTCATGTTCAACCAGTGGAAAAACCGGCGGGCGGAAAAAAAGAGCTTTGACGCGGGAAGCGCGGAGGAGTTTGTCCTGGCGTGGGACGGCATGGTCAACGCCACCCGGTCGTTCCGGTCTATCAAGCGGGCGCAGGAGAAACACATGGTCGACCGGCTGTGGGGGCTGGCCGGCCGGCACAGCCGCATCCTGGCCGTCGTCCCCATCGAGCGGTTTGACGGCGTCGCCAGCGGGCTCGGGCTTTGAACGCGGGCATTGAAAAAACATAAAAAGAGAGGCGGCATTACCACCGAAGGTGTTATCATGGCTAAGCAAAACGTCGTTATCATGGGCGCTGCAGGACGGGATTTCCACAACTTCAACGCCTATTACCGGGGCAACGAGGACTACGAGGTCGTGGCGTTCACCGCCACCCAGATACCGGACATCGCAGGGCGGAAGTATCCGGCTGAGCTGGCCGGCGGGCTGTACCCTGACGGCATCCCGATTCTGCCGGAGGAAGACCTGCCGGATGTCATCGAGGAGCACGACGTCGACGAGGTGGTGTTCGCCTACAGCGACGTGCCCTACGACTACCTGATGCATCGCTCGGCCGTGGTCAACGCCGCCGGGGCCGACTTCCGGCTGCTGGGCCCCGACCATGTGATGCTGGAGTCGGAGAAGCCGCTGATAGCCGTTGTGGCGGCGCGGACGGGCTGCGGCAAGTCGCAGATCTCCCGAAAGCTGTTTGAGCTGCTCTCCGAGCAATATGACGTGGCGGCCATCCGGCATCCGATGCCCTACGGCGACCTGGCGAAGCAGGCGGTGCAGCGCTTCGCGAGCTACGACGACCTCGACCGGCATGAGACGACCATCGAGGAGCGGGAGGAATACGAGCCCTACATCGACATGGCCGGCGTTGTCTACGCGGGCGTCGACTACGGCGCCATCCTCGACAAGGCTGAAAAGGACGGCGACGTGATCATCTGGGACGGCGGCAACAATGATTTTCCGTTTTACCGGCCCGACCTGCATATCACCATCGTGGACCCCCATCGGGCGGGGCATGAGCTGGCCTATTATCCGGGCGAGGTCAACGTCCGGATGGCGGACATCGTCATCGTGAACAAGGTGGACACCGCCGACGAAGCGGACATCGAGCAGGTGGAGGAGAACGTCCGGAGCGTCAACCCCGACGCGCAGGTCATCCGGATGGAATCCGAGGTATCGCTGGAGGACGGCGACCTAACGGGCAAAAAAGCCCTGGTCATCGAGGATGGCCCCACGCTGACCCATGGCGAGATGCAGTTCGGCGCGGGCATCGTCGCAGCCCGGAAGGCGGGTGCCATCCCGGTTGACCCCCGGTCTGCGGCGGTGGGCTCCATCCGGGAGGCCTTCGAGAAATATGGCCATCTGGAAAACGTGCTGCCGGCCCTGGGCTACGGCGAGAAACAGGTGGCGGAGCTGGAGGAGACCATCAGCCGCGTGGACTGCGACGTGGTTATCTCCGCCACGCCCATCGACATCACCCGTCTGGTGGACGTGGACAAGCCCATCGTCCGGGTCAGGTACGGCGTCGGCGAGGATGGCGAGGAAGCGCTCCGCCGGGTGGTAGACGCCTTCGCGGCGGAATATCTCTGACCGCTTCCCCTTCTTTTCCCGTTTTTTTCTCCCTGTATCTGAGGCAGGGAAATGGTTTTATAGAATATTAGTCATATGGCATCCATGAAAACACTGTATGTGTGCGCCCTGCTGGCCGCCGTCATCGGACTGGCGCCGCTGGGCGGCGTTTCCCTGCATGAAACCGGGATGGCGCCGACGGCTGATAATGCGGCTGCGGGAGACGGCGACCTTGACCCGCTATGCGACGTCGAGGTGACCGTGGATATCCAGAAGATTCGGTCGCTGGTGGCGGACGACGTGCGCCCCACGACCATCGACAGGATAGACCCGCTGAGCGACCCCGATTTTTATGTCAAGGTATATATCAACGGGGAGGAGTATGTCAGCCCGGTCTGGCGAAACCAGAAATATGTCTACGACGCCTGGTCGGCCACGGCGGACGTGCCCGACGACGAGGAGTATGTCGACGTGGTCATCGAGCTCTGGGATAAAAACACCGGGCTGGACCGATTGTGCGACCTGAGCAGCAACGAGGAGATGTACCCCTACAGCTACACCGCCAACCTGACCTACAGCCTGAAAAGCGGCCACTGGTACGGGGACGACTACGTCTCCCATGAAACCAGGCACTGGGAGGACCCTGACCCGAGCGGCTACGGGCGGCTGAACGGCTGCGACGACAACAGCCAGTACCAGCACGACCGGGACTGCGAGCTCTGGTTCGACATCCGGCAGAGCGACCCCGACGGCGACGGCATCCCCTACTGGACGGAGGTCAACGTCTACGGCACCGACCCAGAGGTGGACAACACCGGGGAGGACGCCGACGGCGACGGCGTGCCCATCGAATGGGAGCACCGCTGGGGCCATGCCTTCGAGGTCAACTGGTGGCGGGACGAAGTCGAGCACATCTGGGTCTACGACCCCTTCACCTGGGAGGACCATGAAACAATGGACCCCGACGAGGACGGCCTCAGCAACGTCGAAGAATATCTCACCTCGCAGTGGGGCTCCGACCCCTTCCGGCGGGACCTGTTCATCGAGCTCGACCAGATGGAATCCGGCAGCGACGGGCAGCCGGCCAGCATGCTCACCCAGGGGGCAAAGGAGCGCCTCCGGACCGCCTACGACAAGCACAACATCGTCTACCACCTGGACGACGGCTGCATGGGCGGCGGGGAGATGATACCC
>JAWOAW010000052.1:0-9530 GCA_046498345.1 Thermoplasmatota archaeon | reverse complement strand
ACCCATTTCTTCGAGCACCTCGATCTCCTGGGGTCGAGGATCCTCGATCCAGTCGACCGGCACCTCGGCGATCCGATTGCCCCGCCGCTCCGCCGACAAGAGAAGCTCCGTGTCGAAGAACCACTCATCACGGTCGCGTTCGCGCTGGCATCTAGAATCGATTCGTGCTGCAATCTGTTTCCGTAGCTCCCGCAGTTGCTCGAACTTGGGTTGAATCTCTCCCAGGCGTTTCTCCAGTTCGCCCACTTCTTCCTCATATGCCGCAAGGCGGAGTTCAACTGCATCATCCGCTTCACGAGAAGCGATCTCAGCATGTCTCAACGCGCGCCTCAGAATTGCAGCACCTCTACCGCGTAGGATGAAATCAGCCAGCCTCTCCTCAAAAGTCGGCAAACCTGACTTCTCGAGCAAGACTTGATCATCTCTCTGTCGCGCGATTCGTGCGTTCTCAGCACTCAGCCGGAAGACTCGCTGATCGAACAGATTCTTGCCGTCCAACTGGCAATATGGAGTCAATTTCGCTCTTGTTCGTGCCCATAGATCGGCAGCTGACTCAGGGTTTCCCTCGACGAGATCCCACCAGTTCACCAAGAAGAAGATGTGATCAAGACCAGCTGGCAGCACATGGTCGTCGAGGTATCTTCTCTCACAGTCCGTCCAGAAAGAGCTAGCGTGGAAGACAAAAATCACTGCATCAGCTTCGTGCAAGTAGTCAAGAGTTATCTTCTCTCTATGTTCCACTTCATTCAGGCCAGGCGAGTCAACGAGTTCCACACCATGACGGCACAGGGGGATTGGATACTCGACCACTGCGTGGTCAACCTCGGCAAAACGCTGCGACTTCAAGGCCTCGGGCTCGCCAGGCTTCAGGCAGTAAGCCGCGTTGAAATCCTCGACAGTCAGGGACCTAGGTTCTTTGCTCCTTGGGAAGAAGATGGTCGCTTTGGGAGCTTCCCCACAGCGAATGAAGGTAAGTATGGCTGTAGAAGGGAAGATCTTTGTTGGCAGAACATCGGTTCTCAGCATCGCGTTTAACAACGTGGATTTGCCCGCATTGAACTGGCCCATTACCAGTATATGAAAGGTCCGCTGCCGGAGCCTCCGGCCTGCGCGACCCCGGCATGCTGCACGAGATACTGCGGCCATATCTGTAAGATTTTTATATCCAGGGATGCTTTACCTCCATGAAGCTTTTGCTGCTCCACACCGATTACATCGAATACGAGGCAAAGCAGAAGGCCATCGACAGCGCCCCCGAGTTGGATGCACGGCAGGACCGGCTGGACGAGGCACTGGCCGTCTTCGTGGCCGTCGAACGGGATGACGAGGGCGACGTCCCCGCCGTGGTGGACAACGCCGCCGGGGAGATACGCTCCGTCGCCTCCAGGGTCAGCGTGGACAACGTCATGCTCTACCCCTACGCGCATCTCTCTTCCAGCCTGGCGGGCTTCGACACGGCGCAGGAGACGCTGGCCATGCTGCGCGACCGGCTCGCCGAAACCCTGACGGTCAAGCAGGCGCCCTTCGGCTGGTACAAGGCGTTTACGCTGCGCTGCAAGGGCCATCCGCTTGCGGAGCTGTCACGGACGATTACCCCGGAACAGAAAAAAATGGAGCCGGGGGAGACGGCGACGCCGTCCACCTTTTACGTGCTCACCCCCGACGGCGAGCTCATAGAGGCCGATAGCTTCGACTTTAGTGGCCACGAGGAGCTCAAAAAATTCTACAAGTACGAGGCCCACGGCAGCCGCATCAGCGAGGCAAAGCCGGCGCACATCCAGCTGATGCAGGACCTCGAACTGGTGGACTACGAGCCCGGCTCCGGACCGGGCCACATGCGCTGGTATCCCAAGGGCCGACTGGTCAAAAAGCTGCTGGAGCGCACCGTGGAGGACATGTGCCTCCGGGCCGGGGCCATGGAGGTCGAGACGCCGCTGATGTACAACGCGGAGCACCCCGCATTGAAAAAATATCTGTCCAAGTTTCCCGCCCGCCAGTACCGCGTCCGCAGCGGCAACGACGAGCTGTTCATGCGTTTCGCCGCCTGCTTCGGCCAGTATCTGATGGCCCACGACATGGTCATCTCCTACCGGCATCTGCCGCTTCGGCTCTTCGAGCTGGCCCGGTCGTTCCGGCGGGAGCAGCACGGCGAGCTCTCCGGCATCAAGCGGCTCCGGGCGTTCACCATGCCCGACATGCACACCCTCTGCGCCGGCCGGGAGCAGGCCCTGAAGGAGTTCCGGCGGCAGTTCAAGCTGTCGCTGGAATGGATACGGCTCAACGAGCTCCAGGGAGAGGTAGCCGTCCGGTTTGTCCGCTCCTTCTTCGAGGACAACCAGGATTTCGCGGCCGGCCTGGCCCGGGAATGGGGGCGGCCCATCCTCGTCGAGATGTGGGACGAACGCTACTTCTACTTCGTCGCCAAATACGAGTTCAACATGAACGACTCCGCCGGCAAATCCTTTGCCCTCTCCACGGTCCAGATAGACGTGGAAAACCCGGAGTCCTTCGACATCACCTATACAGACGAGGAGGGCGAACAGCAGCATCCCCTGCTCCTGCACACCTCCATCTCCGGCGGCATCGACCGCTGCGTCTGCGCCCTGCTCGAATCAGAGGCAAAAAAGATGGGGCAGGGCGACAAGGGCATGCTCCCCTTCTGGCTTTCGCCCACCCAGATACGGCTCATCCCCGTCCGCGACGAGTTCGTCGACGACTGCCTCCAGCTGGCCGACAGCATCACGGCACGGGTGGACGTCGACGACCGGGACGCAAGCGTGTCGAAGCGCATCCGGACCGCGGAAAAAGAATGGGTGCCCGTCATCATCGTCTACGGCGACCGCGAGCAGGACGGCGTGTTCCAGCCCCGCTGCCGGTTCGACTGCCCCGACGAGATCTCCCTCGACGAGCTCCAGGCGCTGGTGGACGAACACATGCAGGGACGATGCTATGAGCCGCTCCCATTGCCCCGGCGCCTGAGCCGGCGGCCCCAGTTCCGCTAGCCTACTCGGGCCGGTTGACGTACCAGAGCACGACGAGCGCCACCCCGAAAATCACGAGCAAGATGGGTACGATGGCCTGGAACAGCATCAGCAGGAAGCCGGTGGTCTGCGCGTCGTCGGCCATTTCTTCCACCGACTCCTGGCTCATCCAGTAATGGAAGTCCACGGCTTTGACCTTGGCTTCGTCGAGCTCCTGCACCTGCTGTTTCTGCTGCCTGGCCGAGGCGATGCTATCCATCAGATGCATGGTGGACAGGTTGACCTCGGTGACCGGCATCGCTGTGCCGGAGAGCTGCAGCTGCGCCGCCGCGTCACGCCCGGATTTGACGTTTTTGGCCACGGTGGCATCGGAAAACGACAACGTGAGCTCGTAGGCCTTCACCCAGATGGGGCCGGGGATGCCGACGAGATAGTTGAACAGGTTGACCTTTTTCTCCGAGACTTTTTCCATGTCGATGACCGAGCCGCTGTGGGGCTCCACCCAGTACCGGGTCGTCGTGGTATACTGGACCTCCTGCTCGATGCCCTCCGTCGGGTCGTAGACCTGGCGGGATTCCTCCGTCTCATACAGGTAGGTGTGGATGCCCTCGTGGTCCTCCTCCCGGAGGAAGCGGACCGGCGAGGTGGTGGATATCTCGGTGTTCCACATCTGATAGGTCCGTTTTTCGACGCCTGGTGGAAACGTGAAAATGCCCTGGCGGTACATGTCGCCGTAGTCGGGGGCTTCCTCGGCGGTGTCCGCGTAGACGCCGTGCACCTCGCTGCCCGACGCCATGTCGACCACGGTGCCCGTCTCCGTGTCGTAGACCGTGGTGTTATCCTCCATGATGATAACCTTGCGGCCCTCATGGTAATGGAAATCCGTTGCGGTGACCTCCCGGACCATCCGGATGTCCGTGGCGCCCTCGCCCAGAATCCAGAGCTCGCCGTCCATCTCCAGGCTGGAATGAATGTTCTCCGGGATGGTATGCAGGTCGGGGAACATCGCCGTCACCGTCCCCGTCTTTTCGACGTTGACGATGCCGCCCGTGGCGGGCTCCACATAGTACACGGTGTCCCCCGTATAGCTGAGGTCGATGTGCCGGTCGCTCATCCCGGGAATCTCCATAATGCCCCGGGGATGGTCCTCCACCGACACCAGATAGCGGTACACGGGCAGCCCGCCCAGATTGTCCCGGCCCATGTACCGGGCGGTGGACGCGGCTCCGATGTCGCTGTTCCACAGCTCATAATCACGGGGCCCGATGCCGATGGGAAACGTCAGCCGGCCGCTCTTGTCGCTGAAATGCGGGTCGTAGCGCATCGTATCCGGGTCGACGCCGTCGACGCTGTACGCCTGAAAATCGCTGGGCAGCAGGTTGCCCGCTGCATCGCGCGCAGTGGTCTCGCTGCCGACCATGTACATCTCATCGCTGGAGGTCTCGTCGACCCATACGTGCTGCTCAACCCGGGCGTCCCACCGGTCATATGGGTCGTCGGATGCCGCGTTGGACAGATTGAACATGGAGATGGTGCCGGAAAGCCGCGCTGTGGTGTTCAGGTCGCCCGGCAGGCGGTTGAGGTCGGGAAACTGCAGGTACTGGCGGATGTGCTTGTCGTAGTCAACGATGACACCTGTCTCGGGATGCACCCAGGCAGACTGCTCGCCCTCGTAGAACATCCGGGTGCCCGGCGGGGTGCCCTCGACGCCCGGGCCGATGCAGATTTCCTCCTGGCTGCCGGAGAACCGGTAGCAGGTGACACCCTCGACGGTCTCCTCGCCCCGGTAATGGGCGGTGCCCGTGGCATCCTCGACGTCGACATATCCCTGGCGGTATACGTCGTCCATGTCGCTGTTCCAGACCACGTATTGCTTTTTTTCCACGCCGATGGGAAAAATGTACTGGCCGACCCGTTCCGTGTCCCCATATCCGCGGACGTTTTTGGAGGTATACGGGTCGATGGCCCAGATGTTGGTATCGGCAAGACCGGGAATCGGCTCCCCCGCCCGGGTATTAAATATCGATATGTCCTCCCGTATGAGCAGGACGCCATCCCGTTCCTCCATCGCCGTGAGCTCACGGTGTATCTCCACGTCGATATAATCCATCTGCATCGTGGACGTGTTAAACAGGCCGAAGTCACCCTCGTAGACAACGGTTTTATGAAGATCGTCCGGCACCCGCTTCATCGACGGGGTGAGCACAAACGAAAATGACGGAGCAACGATAAAAAAGACGAGACCAACCACAACCAAGATATGCCGCTTTCCTCTCATGGAGTCACCTGACAGGGAGAAATATCTCCGTTGTATATAAGTATGTTTCGGGAAAAAAAGAGGAGCGCCCCGGCCGAGATTTTCATCCATGCCGCAGCATGCGACACGGCTTTGAACTCGGGTCGCGAGCTTGCTGCAAACCCCGAAGGGGTTTCGACAGGCTCGCATGATAACCGCTACACTACCGGGGCTCAGACTGGTATAGCATTCCCGTTAATAACATTTTCCGTTTCCCGCTACAAAATGATGGGCGGCTCGGCGAAAAACTGCTTTTCGAAAAAGGCGGGATCGACGTGGCTCCAGTCATCGAAGTCGCCCTCCCCGTGGCTGCCGTCCGAGTAGTCGACGAGGCTCCACGCATAGCGGTAGTTCATGCAGCTCCGGTAGTCTCCGTAGATATCCCAGCCGGACAGCCAGGGATATATGTTGGTGGTGTTATCGATGCCGTTGTAGGTGTGCCAGAACAGCCCCAGCGTATGCCCCAGCTCGTGCATGAACAGGCTGGCCGTAGCCGTGTCCCGGGCCATTGGCCTCCACCGGTAGTTTTTGATGGCCCGCCGGGCTACCACGAAGGAGTTGAACTGGTCGGTCCGGTCGTGCCAGTAGGAGTAGCCGGCCACGTTCCGCTTGCCCTCGATGGTATAGTAGGCCATGACCGCGTAGCGGAACACGTCCTCCCGCCATGCATCGGCACCGCCATGCAGGAAATACTGGTCGTAGTAGGCCGCCAGCTTCTCCGGGGTATAAAATTTTTCGAAGGGCAGCACTTCTCCGCCGCCGCCCATCAACCCGTCGTCTATGTGGAGCATGATGTTCTGCCGGGAAAACGCCGAGATGACCAGCTGCTTGGAGTACTCCGGCAGCGTGGTATGGCCAAAAAACTGGTTTTCCATGTAGTCCACCTCGACGAAGACGTCCTGCCGGAACGGATCCGCCCGCCAGAACGCCATGCGGTATTCCTCGGTGTTCTGTATGCCATCCCTGTCCGGGTCCAGGGTGCTGTGGTTGTCCGCCCGTAGCGGGCTGTACCCCCAGTAATCCTCCCATTCGATGGGCACCCCGTCGCCGTCCATGTCCTCACCCGTGTTGTCCACCGCGGGGTCGGTGCCGTAGATGTAGGTTTCCTCGTACCAGGTCAGCCGGTCGCCGTCGGCGTCGGTCTGATACACGGAAAACCAGAGCTCGCAGTCGTTCTCGCCCAGGCTGCCGTCCTCCGCGCCCGACACATGCCCCATGCCGTTTTTGTCGTGCAGCCGGTCGTCCCCCCACCATCGCCCCGTCTTGAGCGAATAGGTGAGATGCAGGGTCTGCCCCCGCCCGGTACCCTGCCCCGGGCTGATATCTGCATCTATCTGCTCGTCGCCGTCCATCGTGTACAGGCGCACCGTGACAGACACGTTTTCCTCGCCGTCGTCGACGTCCTGCACGTGCCGCCACCGGGGATACGCGTCGATGCCGCCCCAGGGGCCCACGCCCTCGATGGTCCGCCCGTCGATGGTGATGTCCATGGCATACAACGGGGTCTCACCCCGCTGGAAGTCAAGCATGCGGATGCGGTCGATGCGGAAGATGACCTCCAGGTCGACCATGGGATCCCAGTCGCTGATGACCCTCCGGGCCTCGGCCTCGTCGTCCCCGCCGCCCCGCATGAACAACAAAAATGCGGCCAGCACGATGACAACAGCGATAAAGACAAGATACAGGTACCCCTGCCGGTTCATACCCCTCAAACACCCGGGGGTATTAATGATTTATTATTTCCCCGGCTATGCCTTGAACCGTTTGGCCAGCGCTTCGGCGTCAAGGGTGTTGATGACATCGCTTTTTTCAAGCCAGCCGCGCCGGGCCACCGCCACGCCGAGCTCGTAGTAGCGGAGATGACCGGCGCGATGCGCATCGGTGCCAATGGACAATGCGACGCCATATTCCCTGGCCCGCCGGACGTAGACGTCGCTGAGGTCAAGGCGCTCCGGGTAGGCGTTGATCTCCATGATGACGTCGTTGTCGGCGGCGGCCTGCAGCACCGCGTCCATGTCCAGGCTGACGGGCTCCCGTTTCTGTATGCGCCGGCAGGTGGGATGGGGGATGACGTCCACCGCGGGATGCTCGATAGCCGTGATGAGACGCTTCGTCATGGCCGCCTCGTCCATCCGGAAGGCGGAGTGGACGCCCGCCAAAACTACATCCACCTGGTCGAAAACATCGGAGCCCACGTCGAGGCTGCCGTCCTTCATGATGTTGGCTTCCACGCCGTGGAAGATATGGATGTCGTCGTACGTGTCCCGGGCGGCCTGTATCTCCTCCGCCTGCTCCGCCACCTGGTCAGCGTCCATGCCGCCGGCGATGCGTAGCGAGCCGACGTGGTCGGTGATGGCGATGTACTCGTGGCCAAGCTTCCGGGCTGCCTTCGCCATCTCAGCCACGCTGTCTGAGCCGTCGCTCCACGTGGTATGCATCTGCAGGTCGCCTTTGACATCCTCCAGCGTGACGAGATCGGGCAGGGTACCCTTTTCCGCGGCGTCGACCTCCCCCCGGTTTTCCCTGAGCTCCGGGGGAATCCAGGCCAGGCCGAGCGCCCCGTAGACCGCTTCCTCTGTCTCCCCAGCCACCCGCTGGTCGCCGTCGAACAGGCCGTACTCGTTGAGCTTGTAGCCCTGCCGGATGGCCCGCTGCCGCATGGCGATGTTGTGGTCCCGGCTGCCCGTAAAATACTGCAGCGCTGCACCAAAGCTCCCGGCGCCGACGATGCGCAGGTCCACCTGCAGGCCGCCTTCGAGGCGAACCGAGGTCTTGGTGCCCCCCTGCACCAGTATCTTTTCGACGCGGTCCATACCCGTGAACACCTCCATGATGTCGTCGCTGCCCGCTACCGCAAGGATGTCCACGTCCCCGATGGTCTCCTTCCGGCGGCGGAGCGACCCGGCTATGGCTATGCGGCTGACATGCGGCTCCAGCATTTCGACGATGCCCTCGGCCTCCGGCAGCGCGAAGCCGAGCAGGAATCGGTCGTGGCTCTGCCGGGCGAAGGCGATGCCGTCCAGAATGTTCTGCTCGGTTTTCGCCCCGAATCCCTTCAGCTCCCGGATAGCTCCCTCCCGGCCGGCTTTCTCGAGCTCGTCCAGCGTCGTGATGCCCAGCCGGTCGTACAGCGTCTCGATGCGCCTGGGGCCCAGGCCTTCGACCGCCATGAGCTCCTGGATGTCCACCGGGGTTTCCTCCCGCAGCCGTTCAAGGGTCTCCACGGTGCCGGTCTCCAGGTATTCCTCGATTGTCTCGGCGATGCTCCTGCCCACGCCGGGGATGTCCCGCAGCTTTCCCTGCCCGTGGAGCTCCTCTATATCCGTTCCCAGGGATTCGACGTTCTGGGCTGCCCGCCGGTAGGCACGGGGCTTGAAATCGACGCCTTTCATCTCCAGGAGCTCGGCGATCTCATACAAAATCTCGGCCATCTCACGGTTTTTCATAGCGCCACATGGACAAACCGAGAGGGATTAAAAAAACGTTGTCCCCGGCCGCCGGAAACCATTTAACCCTCCACCGGCTGTCCAGATGATGCCCGAGCTGCCCAGCGTGGAAGCCTTCAGGCAACACGTGCAGGACACCTCGCTCGACCAGCCCGTCGCCCTTGTCGACATCATCGACGACTACATCCTGGATGAGACAACGCCGGCGCAGGTCGAAGACGCGCTGACGGACCGCTGCTTCCAGGGCACCCGGCGCCACGGCAAATACCTGTTCATCTCGACCGGCGGGCCCTGGCTGGCCATGCATTTCGGGATGACCGGGCAGCCCGTATATCTTCCGCCGGGACAGAAAACGCCGGGGCATACCCGGCTGCTCATCCACTTTGCAAACAGCCACCGGCTGGCCTTTGAATGCCAGCGCCGGCTGGGCCATATCGCCCTCACCGCCGCGCCATCCGTCTTCGTGCAGCGCAAAAACTTGGGGCCGGACGCGCTCTCCATCTCATGGAACCAGTTCAGGCGGCGGTTTCAGCCCAGGCGAGGGATGCTCAAGCCGGCGTTGATGGACCAGCATACCCTGGCCGGCGTGGGCAACATCATCGCCGACGAAATCGTGTTCCAGACCGGTCTCCACCCGGAGGTATCCATTGACCGGCTGGACATCGCCATGCTCCAGGATGTCTACCATGCCATGCGGGACATCCTGCAGACCGCCGTCAGCCGCCGCATCGCACGGGAGGCGCTCCCCGACAGCTACCTGGCAGTCCACCGCAACGAGGGGGAGCCCTGCCCCCGGTGTGGGACATC
>JAWOAW010000062.1:0-21798 GCA_046498345.1 Thermoplasmatota archaeon | reverse complement strand
CCTTCGACGTGGACCGCACCGAGATCAAGCCGGAGTTCGATCCGGTTCTGGACTCCGTCGTGCTGCCTTGAACTCCGAGGAAATCACCGGAAACAGCGCGATCAGCGGAATGCCGAGTTCCATTGCAGTCTCGCAAGTCCGCAGCAGGGCGTCGACGCCCGCACCGGTGACGTCCGTCTCTGTCCTTGGCGGAATGGCAGGAGCCGTGATCCCTCCCAGCACTACAATCGCGTCGGCTGCCGGCGTAGCTTCCACGGTATTCGCGGGATAGGCGGCCTCCAGGTGCCCCAGCAGCCAGCCACCCGTGACCGGACACGCGCTGATCAGCACGATCACTATGCCGGCCAGCGCCAGCATGCGTCCCGCCCGTTGTGCGCCGCGCCACAGGCACAAAACGGCGCCCATCCAGCACAGCAAACTGAAACCGAGCGGCTGAACCAGAGGAAGAAAAGCTTTACCGATGAAAACGAACATGGGCTCCGTCACCCGGGAATCACGGAAAGGGAAAGATGGCGGCAACGGGTCCGCACTGCTGGCCCGAGCAATGGGGTCCTGCCTATATTGGGAGCTGCATCATCCCGGCCCCTAACCAGGGCCGGAGAATGCGCCTGTATTCCGAACGCGCTGCAGCCATGCGCAGCGCCAACCACGGAGTCCTGCCATGCTGAGAATAGGCTTCATCGGCTGCGGCAACATCGCCCGGCACCATGCCACACGTTTGGTCACCTTGCGCAATACCCGCATCGTGGCGGCCTCGGATCTATCCGCCAAGGTGGCTGCCGCTTTTGCGCGTGACTATGACATCAGCTTTCATACAGGCGACAACGGCGAATTGCTGCGCCGCGATGACGTGGATGCGGTCTTCGTCTGCACGCCGACCTCCGAGCATCCCAAGCCGGTCATCCAGGCGGCGAAGGCGGGCAAGCATATCTTCTGCGAAAAACCGATGGCCCTGAATACAGCCGCTGCCCGGCGGATGGCCGCAGCATGCGAAAAAGCCGGCGTGCACCTCACCCTGGGCTTCGTGCGACGCTTCGACACCCAGTGGGGCAAACTCAAGCAGATCGTGCAGTCCGGCGCCGTGGGCCGCCCGGTCATATGGCGATTCAGCGCCGACGGGAGACCGCAACGCGCCTGGTTCCGCGATGTCAACCAAGGCGGTGGGCCTCTGATGGACGGTGCTGTCCACAACTATGATTTCGCCATGCAGGTATTCGGTCCGGTGGAATCCGTGCAGGCTGCATCACTCCAGTTCGACAGCACCAGTGTCGGTGCGGATACCGGCAGCGCCATTCTCAGTTTCGCCTCCGGAGATCAACACGCCCTCATCTGGTCGTGGGGCACGGCGCCGGGAGCTCAGGTCGCCTCGCTCAACGACGTGATCGGGCCCAAGGGGTCACTCCAGTTCGGCATGACCGCGACAGCGTCTCCGGCCAGCTTCGATCCCGGCAAACAGGGCGCTTTCACGCTGAAAAAGGCCGGCGGCAAAGAGAAGGTATATGCGTACCGCAAGCAGGACATGTTCCTCGAGCAGCTCAAGCACGTCGTCCGCGCTCTAGACCATGGCGAACAGCCCCTGGTCACCGCCACGGACGGCATCGCGGCGGTGGAGGTAGCGGCGGCCGTGCTTAAGTCAGGGATTTCACGGCGTACTATCAAGCTCTGATTGGCCCACCACGGCTGGCCGCGCACATCACAAGGGCCGCATCGCGTACTTCGCTCGGCTGTCGGCTTTCGCGTCCGTCCGTATGGTTGAAGAAATCCATGGGGCTTCCGGGGCTGGCGATCAAGGACAGCTCCGGAAGCCGCTTTCCTGATACCACGGGGGCCCGGAGGGCAATTTGCCCCCCTGGCTCCGGATCAACCCATGGCAGAAACGCCGGCTCCCCGAAGTGCTGTAGGATCAATTCCCGTCTTCCCATGTCTGCCCCCCATCGTGGGAGATGCGTGTAACCGCGCGCCAGGAACCCACGCTGTCCGCCGACATACGCTCCATCTCTGCCGCCGGGGTCTCGGCAATCTCCAGACCCACTCTGCCGCCGCCATCGGGGCGGTTGCATTCCACCCGTACGCTCGTAAACTCCACTTTCCCGTCCAGTACTTCCACCACCTCCCGCTGTGTTCGCATCTGTTTCCGGATCAAGGCCTCCGGCTCTAACGCTCCTCCCACCCGAAAACGCAGCGTGACCCGTTTCAGGTCCGGGTCCAGCTGCACGCTGTAGAACGTTCCGCCCTGCTCCTTGATGAACTTCTTCAGATCTGGCACTGCATCGCGCAAGGGCGTCCGAGGTTCTGGCTCACGCTCGTCGGGCTCGTCCCGCTCCAGCTGAAAGCCTTCCAGGGAGGGGCCCCACACCCACCCCTCCACGCGGAATCTAACCCATTTACCGTCCTGGGAAATCCGCTCGATTTCGGTCCCCTCCAGAAGGGTACCCAGCTTTCGGCCGTTGGGAGAGGCCCGGAAATTCTCCACGCTGGCTCTGAGCCGCACCATGCCCTGCTCCACCGCCCACGCCGTCAGGACCAGGCCGCAGGCCAGAACCGCCAGGACAGCAAGGGCCAGACTGCTCAGGCGCATCGGAGGCCTCCTTTCGACATCGCTGGATCGGCAATGACAGAGCTGTGCGCCCGGCAATCAGCTCGGTCTGTAAGTGTAACGCGAGCTTCGAACGCCATGCCCCCACCCCTACCGGCCCGTTCCAGGCGTTCCGCCAAGACCAGGAACCCATAGGCAGCCAGGGTCAGTACAGTGGCAATCAACACCGCCAGGACCAGCAGCAGGAGCGGCTGATGGCGAGGAGGTTTGGGAGGAATTGGGTTGCCGAACACCGGTTGACGCCTCCTCGGATGAAGAACCGTCGCACAGGCTCGGAGTCGGACACGCTGCATGTTGGCCTGCCCATCTCGCATACAGTGTACACGGGAGGGGCAGCGGCGCGCAAATTCGTTTACTGTGGTTGATCACGGCCTCCTCTTGACACAGAGGTCACTTCCCATGTAAGCGGCCTCTGGCGGAACCCGGCCGGACCATGGACATCATGCCGGCCAGTCCCTACTCCCCTGTGCGCCGACGATGGGCGGGAAAGTACGCGTAATCGGTCACCTGGATCTCTTCGCCCGGAATCGCCCAATCTATGCCCAGCTCCGAGAACATGGAAGCTTCACTCCACGCCTTGCGAACAGCCTCGGTCATGCCTTGCACCACCACCGTGCCCTCCTTACCAGCAGTCTTCTTCAGCGACTGCGGCAGCTCATGTATGCCGGAGGACTCGAATGTCCCGCACGCGCACACTGTCTGCATACGGGCCATCTCCAGCGGACACATGAGAGAGTCGCGGTGTCCAGCCACTGTCTCCACCACATCCTCCAGCACCAGCCGGGGCTGCTCTTTCACCGCCACCTCACAGGTCGTGCCGTCGGCAAAGCGCGCCCGGATCTCCCCTGAGTAGCTCAGTTCCAGGCGTCCGCCATCGCCCTCCAGAATATAGACCGGATCAATCTGCTGATCGGTACAGTGGCTCACCGCGAAAAACACCTCCGGTCCCTCAACCGTATGCACCCGCAGAACGGCAGTGTCCGCAGACTCGATGGCGTTGGCGCGATACAGCTCGGCGCGGACCGTGGCGGGACGCAGTGCCTTGTTCGGTTCGGCGCTGGCCATGAACAGCATGGCGTTGACCGCATGTGCCAGCGCGTTGTTGTGCGGGGCGTCCAGTACCCACGTGTCTCCCACGGCCAGACGGCCAGCCCACCCGTTGCGGGCGTAGTATCCGGGGCTTCGGGGCCAGCAGCCGAAACATCGGACGCGGCGGACAGCACCCAGGCGTCCCTGGCAGACCCATTCTTTTACCAGACGGTATTCCCGCTGGTACACGTGCTGGTATCCAACGGCGCAGATGCGCTCGGCGCGCGAAGCCGCCGCCAGCATGGCATCCACATCCTGCACCGAACCTGCCGCCGGCTTTTCTACCAGCACATGGCAGCCGGCTTCCAGAGCAGCGACAGTCATGGCACGATGAAGGGGGATTCCCGTGGGGATGCACACGATGTCGATGCGTTCGCGCTCCTGGGCCAGCATTTCCCGAAGCGAGCCGAATACGTCGATGTTGCGCCGCCGCATCGCCTCCAGTTCAGCCGGGAATGCCTCCTGATCGGCAGGAATGGCCACTTGCGCCACCTGAATCGCCAGTTCCCTTTCCTCTACCTCCTGAACATAGCGCCTATGAGTCTGAGCAAAGCCCCCCATGCCTACCACGGCAACTCTGGGTCGATCCATCGTCCCCTCCCTCTCTCTGTCACGCCACTGCCGGCAGCTTCTGGATTTGCTGACGACAGGATGCGTGCCTATTCTTCTGCGTTCCGTTTGGCCCTGCAATCCACGAATTGGTGCCGCTTGTCAGCCAACCGCTGCACTGCAGCGATTTACTCTGTAGCAGCCATGTCGCTACCCCAAACCATAGAAACTGCCGAGCCCGCCGCTTCCGGCTCCGGCGTTACCGGGCGGTCCCTACTGGCCGGTTCGCTGATGGCCGCCTGTGTCGCTGTTGGCGCACCCTACGGCAACATGGTGCTGCGTGGCTCCTACATGGCGCTGGATTTCAGCACAGCTGGAGCCATATTCCTTTTCTTCGTGTTCGTGCTTTTCATCCAGACTGCTCTTGGTCTGGTGCATCCGGGCCTGGCGCTCCGCCGAGAAGAGCTGGTGGTGGTCTACTTCATGGCCATCGTGGGCTGCGCCATCCCGACCATGGGGCTCACCGAGTACCTTCTGCCCATCATCAGCGGTGGCGTCTACTATGCCACGCCGGAAAATGAATGGGCCCAAGTGATACATCCGTACGTCCGCGATTGGCTCGTGCCCCAGAATGTGGCCGCCGAGGCGTTGCCGTCCCCGAAGTCCCAGTGCCAGATCACGACGGCGCCGTCGTCGTCGGTGGAAAGATCGGTGAAGGATACGACGGCGCCGGTTTTCGGCGCGGTCGGGGAGACAGAGAACGCTGCTGTTGGCGTGGTGCCGGCCACGGATATCTCGGCGGTGTAGGTGTCGGTGGCGCCGTTGTTGTCCGTGACGGTCAGGGTGACGGTGTAGGTGCCCGCGTCGCTGTACGCATGGGAGGGATTCTGCTGGCTGCCAGTGGAGCCGTCGCCAAAGGTCCAGTTCCAGCTGACCACGGCGCCGTTGCCGTCGGTGCTGTCGTCGGTGAACTGAACGGTCTGGCCGACGGCGGGCTGCTGCGGCGACATGGTGAAATCGGCGATGGGCGGCGTGTTGGTCACCGTGATGTTCATCTCGTGGGAGCTGCTGGCATCCTGGCTGTCGGTGACGGTGAGGGTAACCGTGTAGTTGCCGGGCTGGTCGTACGTATGGACCGGATGCTGGGTCGTGGAGGTGTTGCCGTCGCCGAAATGCCACTGCCAGGCCACGATGTCGCTGTTGCCGTTGGGGTCGGTGGACTGGTCGACGAAATCGACGCTCTCGCCCGACAGTGGCTGCCGGGGGTACACGAAAAAGGCGGCCTCGGGCGGACTGTTGGGGATGACGGCGGCCTCGTCAACCATCTCCATGAACGGGTAGCCGTCCACGGCTGTCCCGCCCGGTACCGGAAACGGGATGTCACCGATGCCGTCGCTGCCCGACTCGTTCTGCGCCGGGCCCTGACGGTGGTCGGTACCCGCGTAGTCGCTCCAGTAGTTGCCGCCAGCCGGATAGCCGTTGTCCCAGGAGTTGTTGAGACCGGCGTCGGACGCCTGCTCCATGTTGTAGGCGAAGTTGTTGTGGTAGACGCTGTTGAAGCGGCCCTCGTGGATGCGGACGCCGTACATGTTCTTCCAGAACGAGCACCGCGTGACCGTGGTGTTGTGGGCATGGATGTCCAAGGCGTGGACGTTGTGATGCAGCAGCGAACCGGAAACAGATGTCCCGTTGGCGCTGTCAAGGATGACGGCGTCGGTGTTGTTGTAGGCCAGGCAGCCATCGATGACGGTGTCCATGGAACCGGTGACCCCGACGGCCTGTTCGTTGCCATGCAGCGAGCAGTTGGCAACCGTTACATCGATGGAATCATTGACAAGGACGCCGTAGGTGTTGTTGGCAATGGAGGCAGCGCCGGTGCAGTTGGTGATACGGGCTCCGTCGGCGTGGTCAAGTAGCAGGCCGTAGACGTTGCCGGATACCGGGCACCCGTCGACGGTGAGCATCGAAAAAACGGCGTGGAGCGCCCGGGTGTTGGCATCGAATGACGTGGTGGCCGCGTAAATCGTTGCATTGTCACCTGTCACGCCGGTGGAGTGGTTGCGCACTGCGGCGTCTGTCAGGTGGAGCGTGCCCCGGGTGGCGGCGACGCCGACGTCGTTGTCCCGCAGGATGGTTCCCCGGATGACCGCGGTGCCGTCTGTCAGGGCGACGGCCGTGTCATGATGATGGATGGTGCCGTTGTGGAGCGTGGCTGACGAGCGGATGACGGCCACGCCGTCGGTGTTGTCATACAATGTGACGTTGCCGATGTATACGTCGTCCGTCTTGTACAGCCTGACGGCCAGGTTTTTATTGCCGGAAAACGTCAGGTTTTCAATGACGTTTGAGCGGGTGTTCTCGATGTTCACGCCCAGCCAGTTGTCCGTGACCTGGCTGTCGGACAGAGACACGTGTCCCGCCCCACCCGTCGAGCGGTACAGGTTGACGCCGCGCTGCCCGTTGCCGGTGACGGTGCAGGCGGTGATGGAGATGTTGTGGGTGCCGCTGGTCATGCTGACGCCGTCGCCCGTGTTGTCCGAGAGGGTGGTGGCTGCGATGGTGCCGTGGCTGGATGCGAACAGCACGGCGCCGTCCATGCTGTGGGCAAAGGTGCCCTGCTGAACGGTGAACGTGTGCACGTCGACCAGGAGCAGCCCTTCGCCGTTGGGCTCGGTGGCCGCCCCGGTGACGGTGACGTTGTCGCAGCTGACCAGGGCCAGGTATCCGTACTGGCTGCCCATGGCTATGTCTGACTGATTGGTGATGTAGTGGACGGGCTGGCCGTTGACCGTGTTGCTGGCGGCTATATCCTGGTGGTAGTGGGACACGGTGTTTCCCTCGAGGTCGAGGGCGTAGTCGTTGTCGGTGAAAGAGTTGTTTAAGAGTACGTTGGCGGGCGCCCGGGACAGCAGGAACGCCACGGTGTTGCCTGTGAGGTTGTTGCCGTCGAACGTGTTATGCATGCTGGTGAGCACGGTGACGGCCAGGTCGTTGCGAGACATGTGGCTGTCCCGTATCTCGCAGTGCTCCGCGTCGACCAGTTCAAGCCCCGTGGTGCTGTCCGCGATGGAGCACTCATATATGGAAACCTGCGAGGTGCCGTCAAGCGAGACGGCATGGGTGTTGTTGGCCCACAGCGTGTCATGCATCAAAATGTGCATGCCGCCTTCTATGGACATCCCGTATGTGTTGCGTCTGATTGCGGCGTCCACGGTGAGATTGCGGGCGCCGTATGCGGAGACGCCGTAGCCGTTGTCCGCTATGAGGCAGCCGGTAACCGAGGTGTTTTCTCCCTCCAGCAGGAGGCCGACGGTGTTGTTGTGCAGCGTGGAGGCCGCGATGGTTGCCTGCCGGCCGTGGGACATGACGCCGGTGTCGTATCCGGAGATATCGCATCCCTCTATCCGTGGGCCGGCATCCCGGATGTAGACCCCGGCGGTGCCGTTGCGGAAGACACAGGACTGCACTGTGACATCGGATGACTGGTTGATGGATATGCCGCGGAAGACGTCGGAGAACGTGCAGCCGGAGATACGGGCTGCGGCGCTGTGCAGCGCGATGGAGGCATCCGCTGTCATGGAAAACGTGACGTTGTCGATGGTCGCCGCCAGGGGGACGCCGCTGCCGTGTGCAGCAATGCCGACGGTGTTGCCGGTAAGGGTGCAGTCTGATATCCGGGTGTTGGATGACGACGTGAGGTTGATGGCTGCCTCCTGGCTGTTGCTGATGGTGTTCAGGGTGATGGTGTTGCCGGTCCCTTCGACTTCGATGCCGATGGCGTTGCCGGTCAGGGTGTTGTTGTACACCGTATTGTCGGCGGTGTGAAGCAGGATGGCTTTGTCGTTGTCACGGAGGATGTTGCCCGCGACCATGCACTCCTGGACGCTGACCTCGACGGCGTAGTGGTTGTCCGTGAAGGAGTTGTCAAGGATGTAGCAGTCCTGGGCGTTTTTGACCTGGACGGCGCGGATGGATTCCCTGAAGGTGTTGGCCTCGAGGGTATGGTTCACGCCGTCCGCGATGGCCACGCCGTCCGGCGTCTGCGTGAAGGTGTTGTATCCAATGTGGACGTGGGAGCCTTCGATGCGGACGGCGGCGCCGGTGCCGGTTCCCTGCCCCTGGAACGTATTCGAGGAGATGCGGGCGTAGCTGCCCTTGACGAGGATGCCGCCGGCCGACGTGTCAAAATAGCAGTCGGTAACGGTCACGTTGTCCGCCATGACCACGGCAGCCTGGGAGGCATTGACGACGTGCAGCTCATGGAGAACGGTGTCGTCGGCGGTGACGGTGAACGCGGTGCCGGCGGTTCCGTCCACGGTGGCGTCGTTGCCGGCGATGGTGACCGGTTTGTCGACCACGACCTGCTCCCGGTAGATGCCGGCGAGCACGTGGATGAGGTCGCCGGCGGTGGCATTGTTCACGCCCTCCTGGACGGTTCGGACATGGGAGTGGTCGTACCAGTCCGGGCTCTGGTCGTCGTCCACGTAGATGTCGGCCACGTGGACCTGCCGGGTGGACTGGTTGGTGTCGTCGCTGTCATCGGTCACCCGGAGGGTGACGGTATGGATGCCGTTTGTGGAAAACGCATTGGTGAGATTGGGGCCGTATCCGGCTGTCTGGTTGTCGATGATCCATGTCTGGTTGGTGATATATCCGTCGAGGTCGGTGGTGTTCTGCCGGATGCCGCCGGGGCCGATGGAGTAGTTGAAAAAGGTGACGTTTTCGTTGACGGCCGGGTAGACGGGGTCCCATGACATGAAGACGTCGGGCGGCAGGTTTATCACGTCGACCTGCCGGGTCGTGGTGTTGTAGGCGTAGTCGTTGTCGATGACGGTCAGGGTGACCGTGTAGGTGCCCTTTGCGCTGTACCGGTGGGTGATGTTGCGTTCGTGGCTCGTGGTGCCGTCGCCGAGGTTCCATGTCCGGTTGGCGATGGTGCCGTCCATGTCGACCGAGGTGTCGTTGAAGACCACGTCGGTTCTGATGGTGGCTTCGACCGGGTCGATGTATGCCATGGCGTCGGGGAGGTAGTTGGTGGTGTCGACGTCCCTGGTGACAGCGGCGGTTTCGCCGTCGTCGTCTCTGACGGTCAGCGTCACCGGGTAGCTATCGTTTTCGGCGTAGACATGGTCGGGGTTCTGGAGGTAGCTGGTGTTGCCGTCGCCGAAGTTCCAGGTGTAGTTGACGATGGCGCCGTCGGTGTCCTCCGACGCGGTGGCATCGAAATGGATGACGCCGTTGTTGCGAGTCCAGTAGAACCGTGCGGTTGGCGGGACGTTGAACACGTATATCTGCTTGGTGACGCTGTCAGGGGGATAGGTGTCGTTTTCGTGCCGAAGGGTCAGCGTGACGTTGTGGAGGCCGTTATCCATGAATGTGTGGTTGACGGAGGGACCGTATCCGGTGTGGCCGTCGTCGAAGTCCCAGGTCCAGTTCCATGGCCCGTCATCGTTTTCGGGGTAGATGGAAGTGTCCCAGAATTGGACGTCGTCCTGCGTGGTCGGCGTCTCGGGCGCCCATACAAAGTCGGCGACGGGTGGGTCGCCGGAGATGGTGAGCGTTTCCGCATTTGAGGTGATGTCGCCGTCCTGGTCCGTGGTGAGGGTGACGGTGTAGGTGCCCGGCTGGAAGGCGTGGGTCACGGTTTTCCCGTGCCCGGTGTCTCCGTCGTCGAAGGACCACGTGTAGGTGGCGCTGTCGGGGCCATATGCGGTGAACGTTATGGTGTCAACGCCGGTGTGCTGCCAGGAGAAGTATGCGACGCTGACCGCCTGTTTTTCATAGGACGAGATGGATTCGCTTCCGCCGTGTGGTATGCCTGCCAGTGCCGCCAGTACAAGTAAACATATAAATACTACTGCGAAAATGCTTTTTGCATGTGGCTTTGTCATCATTTTTTCCCCCGGTTGTGGACGTAAAGAAGAATAAGGCGTGCTTATTTATAAATTTGTATGTCGCTGCCTCAGTCAGCGGGCTCGAAGTGGCTGATGTCGCCGGCGTGAAGCTCGCCGTTTTTCATGTAGACACGTCTGGCTGTCAGCGTGTCGCCTGGCTCGTATTGCTGCAGCTGCTTTGCAAGTTGATTCCAGACGACGAGGATGCGCTCCCCGGTCCCGTCGGCCAGGGTGACCCGGGCTGAAAAGGTTTCGCCGCTGGAGGTGAAATAGATGTTTGTGGGGCCGATGTGTCTGATGGTCGCCCTGATGTCGACGACGCCCTGGTCGATGTCGCCAAGCGGGGTGGGCTCGTCGGATGGCTCGATGTCGGGGGCGTCCGCGGGGTCGATTTCGATGAGGCCCCATTTGCCGATGTTGACCTCTACGCCGTGGTATCCTTCTTTGACGTAGCCGTTGACAATCTTGATGGTCTGGCCCTCCCGTATTTTGTCTGCCGCTATCAGGTCGACGTCGGTGTCCCAGAGCACGAGGACGCACCGCCCTGTCTCGTCGGAGATGATGCTGTTGGCCACCCGTCCGCCGCTGAACTCCCTGATGTCTCCCACGTGCTCCACGCGGGCGTACAGCGTCGCGTCGGTATCGGGGGCCAGGGCCGATATCGGCGTCAGGGGCAGCAGGTTGCGGCAGTGTTTGTCCACCACGATGAGCGCCGCCGCGTGCTCGTCGATGAGGCCGCCGTAGGCGTCGATTTCTTCCCGGACGAGGCGGTCGTATTCCTCCCGGTCGAGAACATCTTTGACGGCCCGGTAGAGCTCGTTTTTGGTGTAGCGCTCCGGCATACGCTGTGATGGCACAGGCCCTTGATAGTGTTTTCGTGATAGATTTTTATACGCCACCTTGTTTAAATCGCCATGGAACCGGTGCTGCAGGTCGCGCTCGACCTCGTTAACATGGACCGTGCGCTCCAGATCGCCCGGGAGGCCGTCGATGGTGGTGTGGACTGGCTGGAGGCCGGCACCCCGCTCATCAAGGCGGAGGGCATGGACGCCGTCCGGCGGCTGGCGGAGCTGGACGTGCCCGTGGTCGCAGACATGAAGACCATGGACGTCGGCGACGTGGAGGTGGAGATGGCGGCCAAGGCCGGCGCCTCCGTGGTCTGCCTGCTGGGCGTGGCCAGCGACGAGACGCTCCGGGAGGGCATCGCGGCGGCGCATCGCTATGGCGCCGACATCCTGGTCGACCTGATGCGCGTATCCAACCTGGAGGAGCGGGCCCGGCGGGTCGAGGAGCTGGGCGCCGACATCGTGGGCGTCCACGTGTCCATCGACGAGCAGATGGCCGGCCGGCAGCCCTACGAGGACATCCGGCGCGTCGCCTCATGCTGCTCGATTCCGGTGGCGGCGGCGGGCGGCATCACCAGCGAAACCGCGGCGCTGGCCGTGGAAAACGGCGCATCCATCGTCGTCGTCGGCGGGGCCATCATCAAGGCGGAGCAGGTATCCGAGGCGGCGCGGACCATTAAAACGGCGATGGAGCAGGGCACGGCCATTAAAAGCGAGCTGTTCAAAAAATACGCCGGCGACGAGATACGGCAGGCATTGCAGCGGGTGTCGGCCTGCAACGTCTGCGATGCGATGCACAATGCCGGCGGGCTCCGCGGCATCCGCCCGCTGCGGGAGGGCTACCACCTGGTGGGGCCGGCGCTGACGGTGAAAACCCTGGACGGCGACTGGGCGAAGGTGGTGGAGGCCATCGACGCCGCATCAGAGGGCGACGTCATCGTGGTGCAGGCCACCCCGGGCCGCCAGGCGGTCTGGGGGGAGCTGGCGACGTGGAGCGCCGTGAAAAAAGGCATCGCTGGCGTGGTGGTCGACGGCGCCGTCCGCGACGTGGGCGACATCCGTGAGCAAGACCTCCCGGTGTATGCCCGTCGGAGGGTGGCGGAGGCGGGGGAGCCGAAGGGCTACGGCGAGATTGGCTATGACATCGTGTGCGGCGGGCAGACGGTTCGCTCCGGCGACTGGCTGATCGGCGACGACAGCGGCCTGGCGGTCATCCCCCGGGAGCGGGCGCAGGAAATCGCCAACCGGGCGGTCAACGTCCACGAGCGGGAAAACCGGATGCGCGAGGAGATCAGGCGGGGGAGCTCGCTGGGCCGGGTGCTCGAGCTGGAGAAATGGGAGAAAAAACGGTAGGTGTAGGGTAGCCCGGTCAATAGGTTTCTATGAGCTGCCGGGCCCACTGCAGCTTTTTGCGCTTGACCGCCATGTTTTTCCCGGGCTTCCGGACGGGATGCTCAAAGTCGAAGCCGTGCAGCGTAATCGAAGCGGCATCGCATGTTTTGGCGAGAAAGTAGGCGCGGTCGCCGTCGGTGAATCCTCCGAAGTTGTACACGCTGTCGAAGGGCGCCGCCTGCGTGGTCATGAGGACGGGGGCCGGAAAATGGGGTACGTGGCGCCGCAGCGCATCAATGTTGTCTCCGTGGGCGTGGATGACGGCGATGCTGCCCCGGCGGCTGGTCGTTATCTGGTCGGGTATGGTGCCGTCGAGGTCGGTGACGATGACGTCGGGCTGGATACCACGGCGTTGCAATGTTGAGGTGGCCTCGTCCGCGGCGACGACGACGCTGGCGAGGTCTGCTATCTCCCGTTCGAGGGTTGCCGCTGCCCCGCAGATGGATACGTCTTCCCCGGCGATGGCCTCCCGCAGCATGTCCGGATGAGCCGGATTGTCGACCAGCGAGCGGAGGATGCGGGCTGCCCGCTCGTCTTCCCGTCTGCTGAAGCCGAAGTCGGCGAGGATACGCATGTAGATGGGCTCCCAGGTCTGGAAGTCCATGCTACTCCCATTCGACGGTACCCGGCGGCTTGTGGGTGATGTCGTAGACCACGCGGTTGACCTGGCTGAGCTGGTTGGTGATACGGGTGGAGATGCGGTCGAGCACGTCGTATGGTATCCGGCTGAAGTCGGCGGTCATCGCATCCAGCGATTCCACGGAGCGGACGGCGATGGTGTAGCCATAGGCGCGGCGGTCGCCGTGCACGCCGACGGTCTTGACGGGGAGCAGCACCGCAAAGTACTGCCAGGGCTTCGACATCGCTTCATTGGAGACGGCGGCGTCGATTTCTTCCTCCACGATGGCGCAGGCGTCCCGGATGACGCAGGCGCGCTCCGGAGTGACCTCGCCGATGATGCGCACCGCCAGGCCGGGTCCGGGAAACGGCTGCCGCTCCGCCACGGGCAGCTCCAGCGCGCGGGCCACCTTTCGGACCTCGTCCTTGTAGAGGTCGCGGAGGGGTTCGACGAGCTCGAGGTCCATGTCCTCGGGCAGGCCGCCGACGTTGTGATGCGACTTGATGGTGTCGCGGAGGCCGCCGCCGCTCTCTATCCAGTCGGGGGCGATGGTCCCCTGGATGAGGTATCCTGCACCGACATCGCGGGCTTCTCGCTCGAATATCCGGATGAACTTTTCCCCGATGACCTTGCGTTTTTCCTCCGGGTCGACGACGCCTTCAAGGACTGCATAGAACTCGTCGGCTGCGTCGACGTAGCGAAGCGTCAGGTCCATGTCACCGATGATGTCTTTGACCTGCTCGCCCTCGTCTTTCCGCATGCAGCCCGTATCCACGTAGATGGCGGTGAGGTCGCCGCCCAGGGCCATGCTGCCCAGCTGGGCCGCCACGGTCGAGTCCACGCCACCCGACGTGGCGATCACGGCGGTGCCGTCAACCTGCTCTTGGATGTCCCGTACGGCCTGCTCGATGAACGCTTCGGGGTCAAACATATTTCTGCCTCATGTCCTCGCGGTACTGTTCGAGGCGCTCCCGCACCTCGGGATGCTGCAGCCCGAGTATCTCGGCGGCCAACAACGCGGCGTTGTCGCCCCGGTCGAGGCCCACCGCGGCCACGGGAATCCCGGGGGGCATCTGGATGATGGACAGGATGGCGTCCATATTGACCTTACCCGAGACGGGCACCCCGATGACCGGCCTGGTGGTATGCGCGGCCAGGCTGCCGGGCAGCGCCGCCGCCAGCCCGGCGATGGCAATATAGACGTCTGCGTCTCCCGCCGCTATGTCTTTGATTTTTTCCGGCGTGCGATGGGCCGACGCCACGACTGTTTCGTAGGGTATCTCGAGATGGTCGAGCTTTTCTTCTGCTTTGGCCGCCACGGGTTGGTCGCTCGTGCTGCCCATGACAATTGTTACCTTCATGGTTCCGAAATTCCAGGGGGTTAATAAAAATTTGCAGATGACAAAGGATTTTAATGCCGCCCGGCTTCACCTCCATGGCCGGCGTGCTCTGCAACTGCCATACCCATCTCGGTGACGCGTTCATATCGCTTCCGCATCGTGAATGGACCATCGAGGATCTGGTGGCGCCGCCCGACGGCTACAAGCACCGGAGGCTCCGCCGGGCAGACAGCAGCGAGGTCATCGAAGGGATGCAACGGGCGCTGCAGGTGATGCGCGACGGCGGGGTCACCCATTTCGTCGACTTCCGGGAGGGCGGCCTGGCGGGCGTCATGCTACTGGAGGAGGCACTGGGGCACATGGACGATGCCACGGGCTGTATCCTGGCTCGCCCCAGGGGGCATCGCTACGATGCCGGGGAGCTCGACATGCTGCTGGAGCGGGCGGACGGCATCGGGGTGAGCAGCATCTCCGACTGGCCGCGGGAGATACTCGAACAGGTGGCCGCTCATACCCGGCGGCATGGCAAAATGTTCGCGCTGCATGCCAGCGAGGCCGTCCGCGAAAATATCGATGGCGTGCTATCCCTGGAGCCCTCGTTTCTGGTACATTTGTGCCGGGCCTCCGACGGCGACCTGCAGGCGGTTGCCGATGCCGGGGTGCCCGTGGTGGTGTGCCCCCGGGCCAACGCGTTTTTCGGGCTTCGCCCGCCCGTCGAGCGCATGCTCGAGCTTGGTGTCCCGGTGATGCTGGGGACGGACAACGCCATGCTGGTGTTGCCCGACATGCGGGCGGAGATAACGTATCTCAGGGAGCATTTCGATGTTTCGCCGGGTGACGTCCAGGCGATGACGGCGGCCAATCCAAGGAAATATTTAAATGTAGGTGGTAATATTCACCAACGAGCCGGAGGGAACCCGTAACCTGCTGCGCCTCGTGATGGCGCAGGACATACCCTCTTTCCATCGAGGAAACAATGAACAAGAAACACAAAGTCAAGGATGTCATGACCACCGATACCATCACGGCGACGGTGCCGGGCAACCGGGAGGACGTGCTCCGCCTCTTCGGAAAGTACGAGATAACCGGCATGCCGGTCGTCAAGGCCGGAACCAGCAGACTGGCCGGCATCATCACCCGGAGCGACCTGTTTCGCCACAACGAGGAGGAACAGCTCGCGCTCATCATGAACGACAACCCGCTTACCATAGCGCCGGATGCCTCCATCGAGGAGGCAGCCACCATTTTTTTTTATAAACGGGTGCACGGGCTGCCCGTGGTCGATGACGGAGAGCTGCAGGGCATCATCGCTCCCTCCGACATTCTCCGCCTGATAAAGACCTTCGACGGCGAACCCGTCGAGGAGCATCTCTCCCCCATGTTCATCCCGATCTTTCAGGAGACGCCGCTGCCGGCGGTCATGCGGATATTCAAGATCACGGACGTGGACGCGGTGCCCGTCATCGACGACGAGGGATCGCTGGTGGGCATCGTCGGCGACGGCGACCTGTTCACGTTTTCCCATCTGGAGGAAAGCGTCGGGGAATCCGAGATGGGCCTCGGCGAGGACGAGGACATGTGGAGCTGGGAGGGCATCCGGGATGTCATGCGCCTGTACTACGAGACCTCCAAGATAGAGTTGCCCCCGATCGCGGTGAAGGAGGTCATGGTCACGGAGCTGTTCACCGTGTTCCGGAAGACCCCGATATCAAAGGTGGCGGAGAAGATGCTCACCCACGACGTCAACCAGCTGCCCGTCACCGACGAGAACGACGAGCTGATGGGCATGGTCAGCGACATCGACCTCATGAAGGCGCTCATATCGTGATGACATGGATATATACAGCGAGATAGTGTCCCTGTCGAAACGGCGCGGCTTTTTTTATCCCGCGTTTGACATCTACGGCGGCGAGGCCGGCTTCTACGATTACGGGCCGTTGGGCACCCGGCTGAAACGCAACGTGGAAGACAAATGGCGGTCGTTTTACGTCCTCCGGGAGGGCTGCATGGAGATTTCCACACCGGCTATCACCCCGTATGCGGTGTTCAAGGCCTCGGGCCACGTGGACAAGTTCCTGGACGTGGTGCTCTCCTGCCCGGAATGCGGCTTCTCCGCCAAGGAGGAGGCCGTCGGGGAGCCGCATCGCTCGAGCCTGGAATGCCCCGAATGCGGCGGGCAGCTGGAGCGCGGGAACATGAACCTGATGTTCGAGACCGAGGCCGGCGCCATCGACCGGCGGCCGGCGTTCCTGCGGCCGGAGACGGCGCAGGGCATCTTCGTTGACTTTCCCTTCCTCTACCAGTTTTCCCGGAAAAAGCTTCCCATGGGCGTGGTCCAGGTGGGCGCGGGCTTCCGCAACGAGGTGTCCCCCCGGCAGAGCCTCTACCGGCTCCGGGAGTTCTCCATGGCCGAGGCAGAGATTTTTTTTGACCCGGAGGACAAGACGCATCCCCGCTTCCAGGAGGTGGCCGACGACGTGCTCACGGTTATCCCGGCCGATGGCGGCGAGCGGCAGGCTACCGTCCAGGCGCTGCTCGATGAGGATGTCATCGGCAACCAGGCGCTGGCCTACTACGTGGCGCTGACCAGGCGGTTTTTGCTTGCGGTGGGCATCGACGGGGAAAAGCTCCGGTTCCGGCAGCACGAGCCCGGCGAGATGGCTCACTATGCGACGGACTGCTGGGACGCCGAAATCCAGACGGCGCTGGGCTGGATCGAATGCGTGGGCATCGCCGACCGCACCGCATATGACCTCAGCGCGCACATGGAGGCCACGGGCGAGGACATGACCGCGTTTCGCCGACATGACGAGCCACATGTGGAGACGCGGCGTCGTATCGTGCCGGACATGGCGAAGCTGGGCCCCACGTTCAAGGGGAAGGCGAAGGACATCGCCGACCGGCTGGCGGCACTGGACCCCGGGGGTCACGTGGACGACGGCGTGACGGTAACGGTGGACGGCGAAGACGTCGAGGTCGACCCCGGGTTTTACGAGGTGGTGGAGGAAAGGGTTACCGTTGCAGGCGAGAGCTTTATCCCCCACGTGGTGGAGCCCTCCTACGGCGTCGACCGCATCATCTACAGCATCCTGGAGCACAGCTATGCGAGGGATGAAAAGGAGGGCGAGGAATACGTCAGGCTGCAGCTGCCGCCGGACATCGCACCCATTAAGGCCGGGGTGTTCCCCCTGGTCGGCAAGGAGGGGCTGCCGGACATTGCCCGGGAGATTGCCGATAAGCTGCGCCGCCAGGGTCTCCTGACCTACTACGACGAGGGGGGCAGCATCGGCCGGCGCTACGCCCGGATGGACGAAATCGGGACGCCGTTCTGCATCACCGTGGACTTCGACACCCTGGAGGATGATACGGTGACCGTTCGCTATCGGGATACCACCGAGCAGGTCCGGGTGCCCCGCAATGAGCTCGCCCGATGGCTGCGGGAACGGATAGAACGGTAGATCGGCCCTGGCTGCTAGTGCGCCATTGCCGGTTTATATAAAAAAGAGTGGGGAAGAGAAGAGAAACCGGGTTAGCTTCCCTTCTTTTTGCGCTCTCGTTCGCGGAGCTCGACCCGGCGTATCTTGCCGCTGATGGTCTTGGGGAGCTCGTCGGCGAACTCTATCTCCCGCGGGTACTTGTATGGCGCCGTCTCCTCTTTGACGAACTGCTGCAATTCCTTGACGAGCTCGTCGCTGGGCTCATATTTCTTGGCGAGGACGACGTACGCCTTGACGATGTTGCCCCTGATTTCGTGAGGGGATGCGACCACGGCTGCTTCGACCACGGCGGGATGCTTGACCAGGGCGTCTTCGACCTCGAAGGGGCCGATGCGGTAGCCGGATGCCTTGATGACGTCGTCGGCGCGGCCCTCGAACCAGAAGTAGCCGTCCTCGTCTTTTTTGGCGAGGTCGCCGGTCAGATACCAGCCGTTTTCCGCCAGGTCCTCCAGGTCTTCGCCATTCCAGTAGCCGACCATCAACCCGGGGTGGTCGATGGGTATTGCTATCTGGCCTATCTTGCCAGGCGGCAGCTCGTTGCCGTCCTCGTCGACGATGGTGGCCCCGGACCCGGGCATCGGCTTGCCCATGGAACCGTATCTGACGTCGATGCCGTCGTAGTTGCAGACCAGGCCGGAGCTCTCCGTCTGGCCGTAGCCGTCATGTATCTGCAGCCCGTAGGCTTTTTTGAAGCGCTCGATGACCTCGCGGTTGAGTGCCTCGCCGGCGCTCAGAAACTTGGTCATCTCGGAAAGATCGTATTCCTCGAGGTTTTCCTGGGCCCACATGCGGTACTCGGTGGGCGTGGCGCAGAGCTTGTTGACCCCGTATTTTTCCATGAGACGGAAGAATTTTTTGGGATCGAAGCGGCCCCGGTAGACGACGTGTGAGGCGCCCACGGTCATGGCGACGCCGAGCGGGCTCCAGAACCATTTCGCCCAGCCGGGAGACGTGGTGGACCACAGCACCTCGTCGGGATGCGCGTTCCACCAGTAGCGGGCGTTGGTCTCCAGGAAGCAGTACATCCACTTATGGTCGTGGAGGACGCCCTTGGGGTCGCCCGTGGTCCCGGAGGTGTAGTTGATGGTCATGATATCCTCGGCGTTGACGTCCTGGGGCTCCAGCTCCGCTGAGGCGTTGCTCACCAGGTCGCTGTAGCTGTGCCAGCCGTCCCTGTCGCCGCCCACGACGATGAAGTTTTTGAGGGGCGTCTTGTCACGGACGTTGTCCACGTGCTCGGCCGCCGGCGGAGAGGCGACGATGGTGGTGGCCTCGCAGTTGGTGGACCGGTATTCGATGTTTTTCTCGCGGAGCATCTCGGGGCAGGGCACGATGATGGCGCCGATCTTGAACGCGCCGATCTGGGTGAAGAACACCTCGGGCAGGCGGGGAAGCACCACCATGATGCGGTCGCCTTTTTCGATGCCCATGTCGAGCAGGGCGTTGGCCAGGCGGTTGGCCTCGTCGCGGAGCTCCCGGTAGGTGATGGCGCGCTCGTTTCCCTGGTCGTCCTCCCAGTATATCGCTACCCTGTCGGGGTCCTCCGCATGCTCGTCCACCGCCTTGGCGATGGTGTAATCCTCTGGAATATCCCATTCAAATTCCTGTATCCATTGTTCATAGTCGTCCATGGCTGTCACCATGGGCCATGATGAAAAATCGTCATTTAACCGTTTTGGTATCAATATTTTTATAGCAACACCTGATATGACACCCGTGTTTGGCACCTACGACCTCGACATCGAGCTAACGGAGCAGGACATCGAGCTCTCCGTAAAAGGAGAGGGAAAACGAAAGCGCTACCACCGCCGGGCCGGCGACGAGGAGGTAGAAAAATATATTCATGCCGACCGGGGAAAGCTCATCATCTGCCCGGTGGAGCCGGTCAACGCGCCCGACGAGTCGATATCTGAGCACCTGCTCGTCGAGCTCGAGCGATCGCTGCTCATCGAGCCCGGCTCCACGGACACGTTTTTCCTCAAGTTTCCCGTGGAAATCGGCTCGTTTCTCGTGGACCCCACCGACATGGAACGCATCGATATTTTTACGCTCACGCGGCCCAAGTACACCCTGTACGGGCCGCCGGAGAGCGGCATCGTCTGCAAGTGGTGGA
Source organism: Thermoplasmatota archaeon (assembly GCA_046498345.1). Classification (GTDB taxonomy): domain Archaea; phylum Thermoplasmatota; class E2; order UBA202; family DSCA01; genus CAZESS01. The sequence goes on along the minus strand of JAWOAW010000062.1, from coordinate 1,864 downwards.
AGAGCGACGTGTACAGCGAGGCGCCGGAGGTGGACCGGCTGTTCGAAGGCGTGCTCAGGGTAAAGATTACCAACAACTACCGGGAGTGGATGGAGCTCGAAAAGGTGGTGTTCGGAGCCTTTGACATGAAAATATTTTACAACGAGCATGCATACATGGACGCCCATCTGACCATAGAAAAGCGAACCCTCGGCGAAACGTCGTTCAACGCCCGGAAGCCAAAGGACATGCACCGCGCGATAGACATCTACCAGGCGAAAGGGCTCAAGAAGCTGGAGAAAAGCTACGTCATCGAATGGGGATTCAAATGAGCCTTCACATAAACCTGCAGGGCGCCGTCACGGACTTCTGGACCATGAAGATCGGGGGAGGGGACATCACCGTGGGGGAAATCGTCACCCTCGTCGTCATCATCGCCGCCGCGGTGGTCATCGCCCGCATCATCCGGGTGAACACCCGACGGATTATGAAGGAGCGGATGCCGAGGCACACGCTCAGCAACCTGGAAAAGCTGGTCTACTACGGCATCATCAGCATCGGCTTCGTCATCGCGCTGTCCACCATCGGCTTCTCCCTGAGCGGATTGCTCGTCGCAGGCGGCATCATGGGCATCGTCATCGGCTTCGCCAGCCAGACCGTGGTCTCCAATCTCATCAGCGGGCTGTTCCTCATCATGGAGAAGCCCATCAAGGTCGGCGACTCTGTGAACATCGCCGATGTGGCCGGCGTTGTCGAGGACGTCCGCATCCTGTCGACGACGATACGGACGTTCGACGGCATCTACACCCGGCTGCCCAACGAAAAGGTGTTCTCCTCCAACATCCAGAACTACGTGGCGCACGGCGCCCGCCGTTTTTCCTATTCCATCGGCATCCGCTACCGGGACGACGCGGACAAGGCCAGGGAGGTCATCACCGGGCTGCTGGAGGCACATCCGCTCATCCTGCGGGAGCCGGCACCCCAGATATTCGTCGACGAGCTGGGAAACAGCAGCGTCAACCTCAAGGTACGGATATGGGCGCCGTCAACGCATTGGTACGGGGTGTACACCGAGATGCTCTGGAAAATCAAGGTGGCGCTGGAGGAAAACGGCATCCATATTCCATTCCCGCAGCGGGTGGTCTGGTTCGAGGACACTCTTAAGGGCGACATCACGACGCGGCAGCAGGAGAAAACGTAACACCAGGATATCAGCAGGTGAGATGGAGCGCCGCAGCCGCATCGCCCCGGCGATTGAAGGCGCGGCAGGCCTCGCCGGTGGACAGCACCTCGAAGGGAATATTTTCCCTGTCGAGCAGCTCCCGTGTCTCGTCGCTGACGGTCATCCGGCCGTATGCACCGGTGCCGACGACCAGGTGGCCCGGCCGTGCCGCTATCACATCTGCCAGGTCCGCGGGCTGCAAAAGATGGCCCCGCCGGCGGCGCCAGTCCGGCACGATGCAGTCGGGAAAAATGATAAGGTCGCTGGTATACGTGGTTCCGTCGACCACGATTTCCCCGAAGCTGTAGCCATCGATGTGCACGCTGCCACGCTACGAGATACGCCATCTGGCGCCGTCGTCGGTGTCCTGAACCTCGAAGCCCAGCGCCTCAAGCCCGTCCCGGATGGCATCCGCCCTGTCGTAGTCCTGGCTCTGGCGTGCCTGCTCCCGGATGTCCAGCAGCTCCTCCATTATCTCGTCCAGCGACCCTCGCCCGAGTCGCCATGCTCCCGGGCCAGCGCGGCAACCGCCTCGACGTCAACCTGCCGGCCCTCCTCCTGGAACAGGGTCAGCACCCGGCCGGTCTCCATCAGCGTGCCCAGCGCACGATGGCACAGCGCCCCGTCGGGCTGCCCGTCGGAGAGATACCGGTTGCTCTCCCG
>JAWOAW010000055.1:0-20767 GCA_046498345.1 Thermoplasmatota archaeon | reverse complement strand
AAAAAGAAAGGGGGATGGAGGCCCGTCCCCCGATGGTGGCTCATGTGAACAAGTGCCCGTGTGGGACTGTCCTGTATGGGATGGTACGTCGCCCTGGCCTATAAAGATTTTGAAACAAACACCGAACAGACGCTGGCGATGGCATGTGATGGCTACCGCAGTATCTCCTGCTCGGGCTGTGGATGGTGTGTCGGAGCGGATAACGTGCTCGTGCGGAATGCCTTGTACATGAGGAGGCTGGCGATGAAGAAATCGATGAGGGCCATGGATACCGCCGCTGTGCCCGGGTCGTAGGGAACGTTCCAGGTGACGGCACCGGTCCATGAGATAATGAATCCGTAGATGTAGCCGATGGACATGAAAAAGTATACGGCGGACATGTCGAGGAGGACGCTGAAAATGAGGAGTATCCCCAGGATGGCGAGGAAGGCGGCGGACAGCGGGAGGCTGAAGGCGGCGTACATGTCCGGCCGGGCGACGAGTGTCATGAAATAGGATATGGCCCAGACGACGAGGATTGCGTCGATGATGCCGAAATCGGCCACGTTTCTCAGTTTCATGACGTTTTCTCACCTCTCATGCTAACATTTTGCTATCATAGTATCTGTGTTGGGGTATATAAAACTTTCTTTTCATGCCGACGAGGTGCCCACCACATCACACTTTTCCGTAGCCACCGCCAGCGACCCCGTCAATCGGGATAGGCCGTGCCCCTGTACCGTTCCGGGGGATAGCGCTCCCTGTTTTTTTCGAGCTTGTCAAGGGCTGCCTCGACGAGGTCGACGTCGAGGCGGCGGGCGATGATGACCAGGTAGAGCATGACGTCGGCAAGCTCGTCCCGTATCGCCTCCCGGTAGCCGTCGTCGTTCTGGAGCAGCGCCTCTATCTCTTCAGGGGTGCGCCATTGGAACTGCTCGAGCAGTTCCGCGGTCTCGATGGACAGCGAGACGGCGACGTCCTTGGGGGTATGGAACTGCTCCCAGTCTCGTTCGCCGACGAATTGCGCCACCCGACGTGACAGCTCTGCCATTGATGCCATGGCAGGATAACGGCTGCATATAAAAAAATTTAAGGGAGCAGGGCATTGAGACCTGTGAAAGAGCGAATGGACAGCTTTGACATCCGGGCTGCCGTGGCGGAGCTGGAAGCGCTTGAGGGCGGCTGGACGGGCAAGGTGTACCAGGATGGCGACAGGGTCATCATGCGCATCAAAAAAGATGGCGTGCACGAGCTCATGGTGCACAGCGGCCGGTGGCTCTGCCTCACCGAGCACCGGGAGTCATCGGAGCGGCATCCGCCCACGTTTGCCATGACGCTGCGCAAGTACGTGGGCAACCAGCGGCTGCGCTCGATAGAGCAGCATGGCTTTGACCGGGTGGTGGTCATGCGGTTCGGCAACGGCTACAGCCTGGTGGCTGAGCTGTTTTCGGAGGGAAACGTGCTGCTGCTCGACGGACACGGGGACATCGTGCTCCCCCTGCATGAGCAGTCGTGGTCCCAGCGGGAGCTGCGGCCGCGGCGGAGCTACATGTTTCCCCCGGAGCGATGCGACCCGTTCTCTCTGCAGCTGTCCGACTTCCGGGACCTGTTCAACCGGAGCAGCAGCGACGTGGTGCGCACCATGGTGCTCGATGTCAACGTCCCGGGCAAGTGGAGCGAGGAACTGTGCCGGCAGGCCGACGTCGACAGGCATGCGCCGGCGGCAGCCCTGGACGACGGCGTCGTCCGGCGGCTGTACGAACGGCTGGAGGCATTGCTCGACCGGTTCCGGGAGCGCCGGTTCGACCCGGTCATCCTGGAGGGAAACGGCGCCGCCGACGTGTTGCCCGTGCCATTGTCCGTTCACCGGGACGGCCAGCTCCGGCGCTATGAGACGTTCAACCGGGCGCTCGACGTGTTTTACCAGCGTATCCGGGAGCCCGAGGCGGAGGAGCGGGAGAGCACCGGTGCCCGGGACCGGCTCCGGCGGCGTATCACGCAGCAGCAGAACGCCATCGAGAGCTTCAGGGAGCAGATGACCGAGGCGCGGCTGCGGGGCAACGCCATCTACGCCAACTATCAGACCTGCGAGGCGCTGCTCGCTGCGGCGCGGGACGACATCGATACCTATGAGGGCAGCGAACTCCGGAGCTTTTCGTATCCCATGGTCACGGCGGTGCTTCCCTTTGAGGATGACGAGGTGGAGGTCACGCTGGATGTCCGGAAAAACGTGCCCCGGAACGCCAACGCATACTATGAGCGGGAGAAAAAGGTCCGGGAGAAAATCGAGGGGGCCCGGGAGGCGCTGGAGATGTCGCGGCGGGCGCTCGAGCGGGATGAGATGGCGGTGGAGGAAACGCCTGAGCGGACGGCCCGGCAGACCTTCTGGTTTGAGGCGTACCGCTGGTGTGTCTCCAGCCAGGGCAACCTGGTCATCTGCGGGCGGGATGCCGCCTCCAACGAGGAGGTGGTGAAAAAGCACCTGGAGAGCGACGACCGCTACGTGCACGCCGACCTCCACGGGGCTCCCTCCTGCGTGGTCAAGGCCCAGGGGCCGGATGGCGAAAAACGCGCTATCGGGGAGCAAACGCTGGAGGAGGCCTGCCAGTTAGCATTGTCGCATTCCTCGGCCTGGAAGCAGTATGCCGGCGGCCGGGCGTACTGGGTCACCCCCGGGCAGGTGTCGAAGACGCCTGAATCGGGGGAGCATCTGCCGACCGGGGCCTTTGTCATCCGGGGAAAACGGCATTACGTGAAATGCCCTGTGCGGCTGGCCGTCGGAGCGGTGGAGGTCATGGGCGCCCGCAAGGTGATGGTGGGGCCGCCCGGGGCCGTGGCATCGCATGCCGACCGGATGCTGGTCATCGAGCCGGGGGCCACGGACAAAAACCAGGTGGCCCGGGAGCTGGCCGAGCGGTTTGGCGCCGACGTGGAAACCTTGCAGCAGCAGCTGCCGCCCGGCGACCTCAGGGTGCGGGAGGAGCAATGAAGATTCTCAGCCAGGACCGGGACGAGGGCGTCATCAAGATACGCGTCCAGTCCACGGACGACTGCTGGCACCTGTACAACCTGCTGGAGCCAGGCGACCGCGCCGCCTCGTTCACCCATCGGACCAGCCAGCAGCCGCAGGACAAGACGCGGGCCGGCAAGGGCGAAAAAGAGGGCATGTATCTGACGCTCGAGGTCTCCGACGTCGGCTTCCAGCGGTTTTCCGACCGGCTGCGCATCCAGGGCGTCATCGTGGAGGGACCGCAGGACCTGGGCAAACATCATACGTTCAACGTCACGCCGGGAACCGTGCTGACCATCCAGAAGGAATGGGGGCCCTCCCATCTCAAGCGCCTGAGAAAAGCCGTTGAGGCCAGCGCGCAGCCGAGCATCGTGGTGCTGGCCATGGACGAGGACGAGGCCACCATCGCCCTCATCCATCAGTACGGCGTGGAGGAAAAGGCGCACATCGCCTCAGGGAGAAGCGGCAAACAGTATGAGAGCGACAGCACCGAGCATGAATACTACGGCGACGTCTACGCCAAGCTGCAGCAGTATGATCTGCCGCTGGTCGTCGTCGGGCCAGGGTTCGCCAAGGAAAACTTTCTGTCGTTCGCCCAGAACAGGGGGGAGCTGGGCAGATACGTGGCGGAGACCATCGGCCACGCCGGGATGGCGGGCGTCAAGGAGGCCATGAACCGGGGTATCGTGGAGCGCATCGTGGAGGCGTCGACGCTGGCCCGGGAGTCCCGGCAGGTGGAGGAGCTGCTGCAGGCGATCGCGAAGGATGAACCGGTCACCTACGGCGAAGACGAGGTGGCCCGGGCCATCGAGCTGGGCGCCGCGGAGCGGGTGCTCGTCCTGTCCAACCGGCTGCATGAAAAAGAAAAGCTGCTGGAAAAAGCAGAAAAGATGGGGGCGGAGGTGCACGCCGTCAGCGACATACATGAAAGCGGAGAAAAGCTCGCCGCTCTCGGAGGCATCGCCGCGTTTTTGCGCTACCGTATCAGCTGACTTCGACCTGCTCTATGGCGTACTCGTAGTAGGTGTACTCGAAGGTGACGGTATATTCGTTGCCCCGATCCAGCAGAAACGGCTTGGTTTCGATGCCTACGGTGGCGGTCCAGTCGCCGGTGCCCGTGCCGCTGATATACTGGTCTTCAACAATCTGTTTCGCTTCGCTCATGTTGGACGCGTTTATCTGGACGGACCCGGGTCTGTCGCCGATGTCGGCCGTGACGGTCAGCGGGCCGCTGTAGCCGCTGGCGCTGCTCGACCCTGAAAAGCTCACGCCCGACGGCGACGATACCTGCAGGGACAGGGTATCGGACCAGTTCCAGGGGATGATGAAGCCGCTCGCCCAGTCATCGGTCCAGTCGAGGGTGACGGTGACGCTGCCCAATCCCCTCCTGGAAATGGTGAAGTTTTCGCTGCTGGTCCCGCCCTTGGCGACGTGTCCCTCGCCGGGCAGGGTGACCGTCTTCTTGTCCCAGTTGACGTTGAAAGCATACTGTGTTTCTGTTTTCTCAGCCGAGGATACATCCTCCTCATGAAACATGACGCCGGCAAGCGCAATTATGACGATGACAATGCCCGCAGTAATAACGATTTTATCCCGTTTGTCCATAACATCACCTTACGTTATACGGAAAGGTGTTTTTGTTTATAAAATTTAGCCCCCTTGCCCGGCCCACCATCCCGGGCGGTATCGAAACCTCACCGGATATTATAAAAAAATCCGAAAGTTACATATATGGCGAAGGACTATACTTATTACGGGAAGGATAGGCTGGTAGTTGTTAGAGTGCATCCCATCCCCTCCTAAAAACACTCTTTTTCTCTGCCTATCCCTTCCCTTTCCTCCTTCTACCAGGTTACGCGGAGCTCTGTCATCCGCCGCCCACCGGAGACAGCAGCGCTACCTCGTCGCCGTCTTCAAGTTTTTCGTTACCGTCGGCCACGCGGTGGTTGCACGATACAATGGTCGTCGGACGGAGCTCCCGCAGGCCGGGATACCGACGGACGAGCATGTCCAGCAGGTCTTCCACCGTGGCACCTGTTTCGACATCCATGTCGATGCGGTGCTCCCCGACGGCTTTCCGGTGAGCGGCGAAAAAGATGACAGTGACGTTCATGGCAGACCTCCGCAGGCCGGGCAGCCGGGGTCTCGTTTCACGGCGACGTGGTCGGCGTCCAGGCAGCCGGCGTCGTACACAAAGAGCCTTCCCACGAGCAATGGCGCGACGCCTGCCAGGATTTTGACGGTCTCCGTGGCCTGCACGGTGCCGATGGTGCCCGCGACGCTGCCCAGAACGGGCGTCTGCCGCTCCGGTGGAGGACACGGAAACACGCAGCGGAGACAGGCACTGCTGCCGGGCATGATGGTCAAGACCTGTCCATGCAGCTCGCCGACGGCACCATGGACCAAGGGCAGACGCAGACGAATCGCTGCATCGTTGAGGATATACCGGGCGGCGAAGCCGTCCAGGCAGTCAAGCGCCACGTCTGCATCAGGGAGCAGCTCCCCGGCGTTGTCCTCCCCGAGACGCTCCCGCCGAAGGGTAACCTCGACGTCAGGGTTCAGCCGGCCGAGCGCCTCTGCGGCTCGCTCGACCTTGGGATGACCGATGTCCGCGTCGCCGTAGAGCACCTGCCGGTTGAGGTTGGACAGCTCCACCGTGTCGTCGTCGACCAGGACGAGGCGGCCGACGCCGGCGGCGGCGAGATAGAGCGAGGCTGCCGTGCCCAGTCCGCCGAGGCCGACGACCGCAACGGTGCCCTCCAGCAGCTTTTCCTGCCCTTCGTCGCCCAGGCAGGACATGGCGGTCTGTCGGGCGTAGCGTTTCCGCTGGCGCTCAGATAGCATACAGATGGCAGCACGTCACGCCTTATATGGCTTGCGCCCCATCTGGATAAAAACGGGAGGCGAACGCCACGACGTCGCCGCGGACCTGCTCACCCTTCGATGCGGCGGCCATGAGCTGCGCCACGGTGTCCATGTCGTCTTCTTCCATGCCCACATGGGTGGCCTCGGCGACCCCTATGCGGCCGGAGATGTCTATGAAGATATGCTGCCGTTCGAGCCTGCGGCAGAGCTGCTCCGCTTCATCGGCGGGGAGCGACAGGAGCACCTGATGTGATTCCGTGAAGCCGCGGTCGGCAAACCGGACGGGCATCCCGAGGTCGTGCATCGCCGCTGCCAGCGCCCGGGCGTTGGCCACAATCTGCCGGGCATATGCTGCGCCGCGGTCCCGCATCTCCTCCAGCGTGATGCCCAGGGCGGCGATGCGGTGCAGATGCGGGTTGTCCACCAGGCCGATGCCCTCCTCGAAGCTAAATTCCAGCATGCCGGCCAGCGCCACCGCCTTTTCATCCGAGTCGGTGAGCACGATGCCACCCTGGGGGCCGGGGAACGACTTATGGGTGGAGCCAATCATGACGTCGGCGCCCTCGGCAAGCGGCTGCTGAAACACGCCAGCGGCGACCAGGCCGAGCACGTGGGATGCATCGTAGAGCAGGACGTCATGGCCTGCGCCGCGGAGCGCGGCGACCGGATGGGGAAACAGGATGGTGGAGGCACCGAGCATGGTCATGGCAGGGTGTCGCTCTGCCACCAGGCTGCAGGCCTCCTCTGTCTCGATGGCGTAGTCGTCCATGGGCAGCGGCAGCAGCCTGCGGCCGAACTTGTGGTAGCCCAGCGGGTAGCCGCCCTGCTCCTTGGGAACCGCGGCAACCATGTCGCCGTGCCCGGTAAACGAGAACAGCGCGGCGAGGTCGCACATGTGGCCGGACAGCGGGGTGACAAACGCGTGCTCTGCCCGGAACACCTTTCTGGCCAGGGCTTCCACCTCGGCGACCATCTCCGCAGCATATCGGTAGCCTCCGTACCATGCTTCGCCGTATCGGCCGGCCAGGTCGGAGGACAGGGCCTGCATCGCCGCGGGCGACATACGGTTTTCAGAGGCGATCAGGTTGATGCCGGAGAAACGGTAGCGTTCATGCTGTCTGATAAGCGAGGACACCATGCATGGCAAAGCCAGAGGCGGTTTAAAACGTTATCCCAGCCGGTATTTCCGCCAGACGACGGCCACGATGACCAGGATGACGAGGATGCCGACAACGACGGCGGCGATGGCCCCGACCGATATGCCTTCTGTGTCCGCCCGCACCGCCATGGCTTCGATGTAGGTTCCCCCCCTGGCGGGGTTGTCGGTGGACTGATAGGTTATTTTCAGCCATATGTCCTCGGTGGTCGCCCCGCTGGATTTGAAGGTAAGCGGAAGCGACGCGGTGTCATCGCCCTCGTATCTGGAGGGGATGTACAGCGGCCTGCCGTAGAAGGGCGAGGTCGACGTGACCTCCCATGCATCGGAGAGATTCATCACTTCAACCTGAACGGCGACTTCCCCGTTGCACATGTTGGTCATGTTGAGATACACTTTTTGCCGTTCTCCCTTTTTCAGCCGGATGTCGCTGTCGGAAAGCTCGACGGTGATGTTGTTATCGACGAACTCCTGGGACACCTGTATCGTCTCGTTGTACGAGGTTCCCTGTATAAGGAAATTGCCGGGGGTCTCCAGCGAGAGCGTGAAGGTCTCGTAGCTGCCCGCCCGGGTTTCGGTCGCCGACGTCAGCGTCATGGAAACCGTCCGGCTGATGGCGCCGCCGAAGAGCCCCTGCGGGGTGATGGATATCTGGTTTTGGTCCAGCGACACGGCGAGCCATTCCGGGGTCTCCTGCACGTCCACGTTTATCGTGGTGGCAAGCGGGAGAAAGGCGCCGAATCCCCAGGTAAACGTCACATTTGCTTCAAGACGAACGGAGTCACCGCCTTCAGATGGAACCGGTTGCGGCTGGTCGACGTTGGCCGTCAGACCCGAGCTCACGAAGCAGGCACTGGCAGCCGGCAGCAGCAGTACAACAAGTAAAAAGAGGATGGTCACCTTTCCGAATCTCATATACTTTTATGCGCGAACGATATAATAAATTTTTCACGCCCCCGACATGGCTATTCGATGGTGATGGACTCGATGACGATGTCGTTGCTGGGCCAGTCCTGGTGTCCGTATTTGGCGGTTGTTTGTACAGATGCGATATCCCTGACGACGTCCATGCCGTCGATGACTTTGCCGAAGGCGGCATACTGTCCGTCAAGACCATGTTGTGCGCCGTCGCAGATGAAAAATTGGCTGGTCGCGCTGTTCGGGTCAGTGGTCCGGGCCATGGAGATGGCGCCGTCGACGTGCGTTACATCTGGATGGGTCTCCAGGTCGATGGGGCCGTAGGGGCTCTGCTTTTGCGAGCCGTTGGGCCAGAAGCCGCCGCCCTGTATCATGAAGTTGTCTATCACGCGGTGGAACACCAGTCCGTCGAAGAAGCCGTCGTTGGCCAGCTTTTTGAAGTTGTCCGTGGTCTCCGGCATCTTGTCGTCGTAGAGCGCGACGGTGATGGTACCCTCCGTGGTCTCGATGACGGCGGTGCTGTTGCCGTCGCCGCCGTTGAGGCAGCCGCCGAACGCGGAGAGCGCGACGAACGACGCAGCCGCGATAACCGGGATCTTTTTCTGCATGGAGAGTCGTATCGGACACCGGTTAGATATAGTTTTTGACCCTGCCGTGTTTTTAGAGGACAAATCCCTTTTCCAAAGGGGTTCAAAAGGGCTCTACAAGGTGCTTGAGCCGCTCGACGGCCCGGAGCTTGTCTTTTGTGCCGACCGATGCCTCCTCGACGCCCTCCCGTATCAGCGCGGTGGCCTCGTCCATGGCTCGGCGGTTGACGGGGTAGGGAATGCCGTCTTTGCCGCCCACGGCGAACGAGTATCTGGCGGGGTCCCGCCAGGCGGGCGGCGACCCGTACATGAGGGCGGCGATGTAGGCCAGTGCTCTCACCGTTGAGGGACCGATGCCCCGGATGGCGAGCATGTCCTCGTAGCTGGAGGGCTGCAGCTCGTATGCCTTTTTGAGCAGCGACCAGTTGAACTGCCGGGGCATGTGCAGCGTTTTTGGCTGCATGCCCCGTCGCCCGTCGAGCGTGGTCTGCTGGCCGGGCAGCGTGAGCAGCTTCCAGTCCCGCCGGAGATGGCGGGGGCCATCGTTGAGGAGGTCGACGGATGCGTCGCGGGCGTCGTGGCTGTCCCGGGCGGTCATGTTCATGGTTTGGCGGCGTTCGCCCAGCACCGCGGAGTGGGGCTCCTCGACCATGTCCTGGACCTCGTCGCATAGCCAGTGGTAGCGGCGGGCATACTGGCGCCCTGGATGCATTCCCTGCTGGATGACGGCCCAGTCGCCCTGCCTGGTGACGAGCATGCAGTGGTGATACAGGTGGTAGCCGTCCTGGACGGCTGCGTTGTCCACCTTGGCGGCCATCCGGCTGGTGTAGCGGAGCATGTCGACGTATTGCCCGTCCAGGGCGAACACGTCGCCGATGACGCCGAGCTCGTCGAGGGTGTCATGGGAGCGGCTGCCCTTGCCGCCGGCTACCCTGATGGCGTCGTGGTCAGCCAGTGCCTCCTTGAGAGCGCCGCAGGTCACGGTGGTGGTGCCCGAAGAGTGCCAGTCGAAGCCGAGGACACAGGACAGCGCCTGGAACCAGAACGGGTCGGCCAGGAGCTGCAGGACGTATGCCGCGTCGTGCTCCATGAGCATGACGTCGAATATGGCGCTGGCGAGCTTGACCATGCGGTCGAACAGCCAGCGGGGTGCCTTTCCGCCGTGGAGCGGCAGCGAGGCGACGCCTGCCCGTCCCATGTGTATCCATTGGCGGCAGGATATAAAAATGAGGAGGGCGGGGGACAGCGCAGCATAAAAACGTTGTGGCTTCGCGGTGTGAAAAGGAGGCAGGGGGAAGAAGAGGCGGTGATTGTGAGAAAAAGAGAGAGGAGGGAAACCCTCTTCTTATCCCCCAGAGCGTAGATGTACAAACAGGGGCATTGTTTATAAAAGATATTGTGCAAACGTCGAACCGTCTGGGACAGACATCGAAACATAAAGGTTTTTATATTCTCTCCAGATAAACATGGCGGGGTGTTGCCATCGAGGAAATCGTATTATTTTCATCCATTGTCATGGTCGGGCTCTCGCTGTTACTGGCGGCGGTGTCAGCGCTGTCGTTCTCCCGGGCCAGAGATCTCAAGCTTGCATTGCTCACCACGGCGTTTGGACTCTTCGTGGCCAAGGGAGTGCTGCTGCTGCTCGGCGTGGTGGAGCAAAGCATCAGCCTCGTCGGGCTGGACCTGTGCATCATCGGGTTTCTGTATCTGGCAACGGCGAAGCGATGAGGTGATGGTGCGCGGCCATGATGAAAGAGGATTCGCTGGCGCTGGACACGCGACGGTACATCTACGACCGTATCGTCAGGTATCCCGGGCTCCATGAGCGGGAGATCGCCCGCCGCCTGGATATCTCGCTGAGCACGCTGGACTACCATCTGCATTACATGGAGAAGCGAGGGCTCATCGTGTCCCGGAGGGACGGCCGCTATACCCGCTATTTCGCGGCTAAAAAGGTGGGGATGGAGGACAAGAAGATCATTGTGCTGCTCCGGCAGAAGACGCCCCGGCAGATTGTGCTGTATCTGCTGGAGCATCCGGGAGCCATCCACAAGGATATCTGCAGCGCCGTGGGCAAGTCTCCGTCGACGGTGTCGTTTCATCTCAAAAAACTGGTCAAGGCGGGCGTCGTGGAGGCGACGTCGCTGGGTCGGAAGACCGCCTACGAGGTGGTTGACGAGGACGCGGTCATCAACACGCTTATCACCTACCGGGATACCTTTGTCGACGACGCTGTCGGCAGCTTCATTGACACCTGGACGTCGCTGCATCCACGCCCTGACGAGGCAGCGGAAGAAACAGAGGGTTAATCCCGGCGGAACATGCCCCAGGCGGCGGCCATGACGATGGCAACGGCGCCGGTGGCCACCAGGGCGAGCAGCACCGGGTTGTCCGCCACGGTCTGGATGACTATCTGGTGGTCGCTGAAATGCGGGATGCTGACCAGCACGAAGAACTCTTTGCCCCCCGCGGCGTGCACCTGGACGGGGAGGTATTCGGGCTGCAGGCCGTCGTCGTTGGGATTGAGCACGTCGGCGAGGCTTGACGCCCTGCGCATTTCGCTTCCGTCGAAGAACAACTGCAGCTCGTCCACGTCGGTGGACGAGAGGGCGCCTCTCCCGAAGTTTATCTTGACGGTTTTCCCGGTTGCATGGCTGTCGCCGCTGACGTTGAAGACGGCCCTGCGAGAGGAGAGCTCATGCCCGGTCACGGTGACGTTGGCGTAATAGGAGATGGCGTCGGTCTTGTAGCCCTGCCCGTTTTTCACCACTGTGATTTCCCCGCCGAGGGTGCCGGCTTCTATGGCACCGGCCACGGTCCGTATCTGTTCCTCGTCCTCGAGCGTCCCGGTTTCCACGCCGCGAAACATGACGTTCTGATGCGCTATGACGGTGGTGTCGTTGTGGCAGGCCATGCCGTTGGAGCTGATAATCTTCCCGGAGAACACGGTTTCGCCCTCGCTGTTCTGCCGGGATACGTTGACGGTCGTGGAGCGCCGGGGGTCCGGTGTGATGGTGTAGTTCTGCAGGTTGGAGAACACGATGTCGCCGGTGGTCTCTATCTTGAGGAATTTGACGGAGGTGTTGTGTATCTCCACCCGGCAGTTTTCATCCCGGTAGATGCAGGTTGACTGGTCGGTGCCCGCCCATGTCAGCTTTTTGTATGAGAGCTGGTTGACGTAGTCCCGGAGCCATTCCTCTTTTTCCAGCAGCTGTTTGAGCACCGCGTCGTTCAACACCTGGAAGTACAGGTCGATGGCGCTGTCATGGTTGGCGATGTCTAGGATGTGTGAGCCATCCGCCGCGTACACGGAGATGATGTAGCCCTCGGGCTGCTGCTCCGCGTATTTTCCGATGATGCCGCCTGCCTCGTAGGAGCGAAAGCTCCCGATGCCAAAGTATCCTGTGCCGTCGTCGTTGAAGGGCACCGCGGAGACGCTCCCTGCGAGAAGGAGCCCTGCGGCGAGCAGCATGGCAAAAGCGTAACGTGTCCTCATCTGCTTTCCACTATATGCTGTCCTCATATAAAAAATGTGGAACAGTCATCGAACTGACGGCAGCCGTTCGAGCAGCGCCGTGGTCATCAGGGGGAGCAGCGCCGTCGCATCGCCTTCCACGGTGACATGCCGGGCGGTTTCCTGGAGCTTGCCCCATGAGATGCCCTCGCGCATCCGGGCTCCGGAGAGGGAGCCGTCCCATTCCGGGGACGTAGTGATGTAGACGGCGCTGTCCAGCCCGCCGCGGTACTGGTTCCACCAGATGAGATGGTGCTTGGAGATGCCGCCGCCGACGATGAGGGCGCCCATGTCGCGCTCGCGGCTGAAGAACGTGTCGGAGAGCTCCTGCTCGTCCCGGAGCATGTCGACCTGGAATGGATGTGACTGTGCGTAGAGCCATATCTGGGAGCCGACGGCGCCGTCGGTGATGCCCGGGATGTAGACGGGCACCTTGTTGCGTGCGGCCCAGTAGAGGATGCTGTTTTCGTCGAGCCGGGTGCCGAGCGCCTCGCAGATTTCCCGGGTGCTCCAGCGCTGCCGTTCGTCGGCGAGCTCGGGCAGCCAGGTCTGCATTTTTTCTTCGATGATGGCGCCGTAGCTATCGTTGGGGATCAGCACGTTGCCCAGCCGGTTGACGCTCTTTTTGTGCAGCTCGACGTCGTCGAGCCTGAAGGAGCCGTGATGGTAGTCGCGGTAGGTGCGCGCTATGTCGTGGTCCAGGGTGCCGCAGGTGGTGATGACGAGGTCGACCAGGCTGCGGCGGACGAGCTCACGGATGACCCCCCGGGTGCCGGTGGCGATGATGCAGGCGGGGAAGGTGAGGCTGACATGATAATCGCTGGCGAGCATGTCTTCGAGGATGTCGACCGCGTCGCCTATTTTTTTGGCGGTGAACCCGCCGCCGGCCTGCATGGACTGGACGAGCTGGCTGGCGCTCATGCCTGGCCGCGGCGTGATGTCTCTGACGGGCTCCATGGCACTGGCAATAAACGGGGAGTATAAAAAAGATGGGTGGAAAGAGGGGGAAAAGGGGCCGGTGTGCGGCCTTACATCATGCCGCCCATTCCGCCCATGCCGCCCATTCCGCCGGCGCCCGGGGGCATGCCGCCGCCTTCGTCGCCGCCTCCGCCGCTGCCTTTGGAGGCGATGACGTCGTCGATGCGGAGCACCATGACCGCCGTCTCGGTTGCGGACTTGATGGCCTGGGTGCCCACGCGGAGGGGTTCCATGACGTCCAGCTTTTTCATGTCGCCGGGCTTGCCGTCGACGATGTTGACGCCGTGGTTCTTTTTGCCTTCCTTGTGCGCCTTTTTCAGCCCGATGAGCATGTCGATGGCGTCGATGCCGGCGTTTGCCGCCAGGGACTTGGGCACGATTTCAACGGCTTCTGCGAACGCCTTGACGGCCATCTGCTCGCGGCCGCCGACGCTGCTGGCGTAGTCCTGCAGCGCCAGGGATATCTCCGTGGCTGCGGAGCCGCCGCCGGCGGTCATCTTGCCGTCTTCCAGGGTTGCCGCGACGACGGACAGCGCGTCATGCAGACCGCGCTCGATTTCGTCGACGACGTGTTCGGAGCCGCCGCGGATGAGCACGGATACGGCCTTTGCCTCGGGGCATCCGGTGACGAAGACCATTTCGTCGTCGCCAATCTTGCGTTCTTCGACGGTGCCCGCGTGGCCCAGGTCGCCGTCCTCGAGTTCGTCGAGCTCGGAGACGATGGATGCTCCGGTGGCCCGGGCGAGCTTCTCCATGTCTGATTTTTTGACGCGTCGCACCGCGAAGACGCCGGCCTTGGAGAGGTAGTGCTGCGCCAGGTCGTCGATGCCCTTCTGGCAGAGGACGACGTTGGCCCCGCTTTTCTTGATGGCGTCGACCATCTTGCGGAGCATGCCTTCCTCCTCGTCGAGGAACTTCTGGAGCTGGGTTGGGTCGTTGATCTGTATCTTGGCGTCGACCTCGGTTTTTTTGACCTCGAGGGCCGTGTTCAGCAGCAACACCTTGGCGTCCTTGACGGAGCGGGGCATGCCGGGATGGACGCGCTCCTTGTCGATGACGATGCCCTCTATCATGCGGGTGTCTTCGACGGAGCCGCCCTGTTTCTTTTCGACTTTGATGTTGTCCAGGTCGATGGATATCGTGCCGTCTTCCTCGGTGTCGGATACGGCGCTGACCGCCCGGAATGCAATCTCGGAGAGCAGGTCCTTGTTTGCGGCGGCTGCCTTGCCGGTCATGGAGGTGCCGGCGATGTTCATCAGGATTTCCTTGTCGTCGGGCTTGACGTCCTCGGCTATATCTTCGAGGAGCTGAACCGCTTTTCTGCTCGCCATGCGGTAGCCGTCCGCGATGACCGTGGGGTGGACGTCCTGCTCGAGCAGGGTCTGCGCCTTTTTGAGGAGCTCGCCTGCCAGGATGACGGCGGTGGTGGTTCCGTCGCCGCATTCCTCGTCCTGGGTCTTTGCGACCTCGACGATCATCTTTGCCGCGGGATGCTCCACGTCGATTTCCTTGAGGATGGTGACGCCGTCGTTGGTTATGATGACGTCGCCCATGCTGTCGACCAGCATCTTGTCCATTCCCTTGGGTCCGAGTGTGGAGCGGACCGCGTCTGCTATGGCCAGCGCTGCGCGGATGTTGTTTTGCTGCGCGTCGCGGCCTCGTTCTCGTTCTGTTCCTTCTTTCAGGATGAATATCGGTTGTCTTCCAGACATCATGTCAATCACCGGAGATGTATAATACTTCTTCTATATAAATTTTGTCCAGCCGGAATTTCGAAGCGGGATACTCTTGGAGCTTTTATGCGCGATGGCGACGGAGGAGAGCGCTTCTCCGTCTTTCCGTCCTCCCGGCGGAGTCGTCACGATGAACGAGGACACATTTATAACCCTGCCGGGCTTATTCCTCTGATGAACGAAGACGCCTTCCCCCGCATCGTCGTCGACCGGGAGAAGCTGGAGCACAACGCCCGCACCATCGTCGAGCTGGCATCCCGCTCCCACATCGAGATCACCGGGGTCACCAAGGCGTGCCGCGGCGACCCCCGGGTGGCAAAGGCCATGCTCGACGGAGGAGCAGCCAGCCTTGCAGACTCCCGCATCGAAAACATCATCCGCATGCGACGGGCTGGCATCACCGCAGACATGATGCTGCTCCGCACCCCCATGCTCAGCCAGGCCGGGATCGTCGTCGAGCACGCAGACATCTCGCTCAACACCGAGCCAGCCGTCATCAAAGCGCTGTCCAGAGAGGCAGCACAGCGGGACATCGTCCACCGCGTGCTCCTCATGGCCGAGCTCGGCGAACGCCGCGAGGGCATCCCCCAGGAGGAGCTTCACCAGGCGGTCACCCTGACACTGTCGCTCGACAGCCTTGAGCTGCACGGCCTCGGCCTCAACCTGACCTGCCTGACCGGGGTCATCCCCACCCGGGACAAGATGCTCGCGTTCGAGAAACTCGTGCAGGACATCCAGGACACGTTCGGCATCGAGCTGGCCATGGTCGGCGCCGGCAACTCAGCCAACATCCCCCTCATGCTCCAGGGCGACCACCCCGCAGCGCTCATCAACAACCTCCGCGTCGGCGAGGGCATCCTCCTCGGGCTGGAAACCATCTCCCGGGAGCCGATACCCGGCACCCATCAGGACGCCTTCACCATAGAGGCGGAACTCATCGAGGTCAAGGACAAGCCATCGGTGCCCGACGGCGAGCTGACACAAAATGCCTACGGCGAAACCCCCTCGTTCGAAAACCGCGGGGTCATCACCAGGGGCATCGCCGCGCTCGGGCGGCAGGACGTCATCACCGAGGGGCTGACGCCGCTGGACGACCATGTTGACATTCTGGCCGGCAGCAGCGACCACCTGGTTCTGCATCTCAGGCAGGGCGGCTACGAGGTCGGCGACATCGTCCGCTTCCGCCCGAACTATGGAGCGCTGGTCGCCGCCTACACCAGCGAATACGTGGGCGCGGCATACAAATAAAACATTATAAATGACCATCCCGGTTTCACTGATATGGCAGTCGACTACGATCTCATCATCATCGGCACCGGGACGGCCACCAGCCTGATAGAACCGTTTTTGCATCGCAATCCAGAGGGGCGCGTGGCCGTCATCGACCGGAACACGCCGGGCGGCATCTGCCTCACCCGGGGCTGCATTCCCTCAAAGCTGCTGCTCTATCCCGCGGAGCTCCTGCATCTCATACGGCGGAGCGGCGAGTTCGGCATCGATGCAACGGTCAACGACGTCGACTTCGGCGGCATCATGCAGGCCATGCGGGACAACGTCGGCGAGGACATCGAAAACATCCGGCGGGGGCTTGAGGAGGCGGAGCAGATAGACTACTACCGCGACATAGCCCGGTTCGTCGAGCCGTACACCCTGGAAGTCGGCAACGAAACCATCCGGGGGGACATTATCATCCTGTGCACCGGCTCAAAACCGGCGATACCGCCCATCGAGGGCATCGACAGCGTTGCCTTCCACACCAGCAGCACCCTGCTCGACATGACAGAGCGGCCCGACAGCCTGGTCATCGTCGGCGGAGGATACATCGCCGCCGAATACGGCTTTTTCTTCTCGCAGATGGGGACCCAGGTCACCATCGTGGGGCGCAACCCCCAGTTCCTGCCCGCGGAGGAACCCGAGATATCCCGGGTGGCACAGGAGAAACTCCGGGAGCACCTCGACCTGGTCACCAACCACGAGGTCAGAGCCATGTCCTCCACCGGCGACGGCGTCGAAATCACGGCGGTAAACCGGGGCACCGAAAGCGAGGTGTCCTTCACAGCATCGGACGTGCTCATCGCCACCGGGCGGTCACCGGAGACAGACATCCTGCAGCCCGAAAAAGGCGGCATCGAGATCGACGAGCGCGGCTGGGTCGTGGTCGACGACAGGCTGGAGACCTCGCAGCCCAACATATGGGCGCTGGGCGACGCCACGGGGCGCCACCTGTTCAAGCACGTCGCCAACCACGAGGTGGAGGTGGTCTACCACAACGCGCTGCTCGACAAAGACATGGAGGCCGACTACCACGCGGTCCCCCACGCCGTGTTCACCTCGCCGGAGGTAGCCGCGGTGGGCATGCGCGAAAACGAGGCGATCGAGGAATACGGCGGCGACGGCGTGCTCATCGGCTTCTACCGCTACGAGGACACCGGCAAGGGCAACGCCATGCACGCCAGCGACTACTTCGTCAAGGTCATCCTGGAGCGGGAGGAGCTCCGCATCCTGGGCGCCCACATCGTCGGCCCGATGGCGTCGGTGCTCATCCAGGAGATCATCAATCTGATGTATACGCCCGGGCGGCAGGTGCACCCCCTGCTCCAGGCCATGCACATCCATCCCGCCCTGCCCGAGGTCGTCCAGCGGGCATGCGGCAACCTGATGACCCCTGAGGAATATCAGCACGTGCTGGAAGACGGCTAGCGCTGGCAGCCCCGTTTTTCGAGATACCGTTGATGGTACTCCTCGGCCGGGTAGAACGGGCCCGCCTTCGCTATCTCGGTGACTATCTCCCCCTTGATCCGGCCCGATTGCTGCAGCTCTCGTTTTGACCGCTCGGCGGCCCGGCGCTGCATCTCGTCATGGTAAAAGATGGCGGAGCGGTACTGGCTGCCCACGTCGGGGCCCTGCCGGTCGTGCTGCGTGGGGTCGTGCATGTTCCAGAAGGCGTCGAGGAGCTCCTGGTAGGATACCACGTCGGGGTCGTAGCTGACCTGGACGGCTTCGGCATGGCCGGTGGTGCCGGTGCAGACCTCCCTGTAGGAAGGGTTGAGCGTGGCGCCGCCGGTGTATCCCACCAGGGTGGAGACCACGCCGTCGAGCTCCTGGAAGGCGGCTTCGACGCCCCAGAAGCAGCCGGCGGCGAACGTGGCCGCCCGCATGTGCGTATCCCGCCGGGGTGCCTCCTCGCCCATATGGTGGTAACCTGTACCGGTTTTTGAACATATGGGTGGCACGTCCCGCATGGGCTGCAGCACGGCCAAAAAGATATTATAAACACGGGCGATGGAAGCGTGTGCTGCAGCGGCTTGCCCGACAGACGGTCAAATATCTGATGACAGGCTCGCCAGCAATGACCATGCAGCCGGGGCGCCCCGACCTCGACGGCATGGAGATACCGGACCTGGGCCTGTACCTCCACGTCCCCTTCTGCCGACAGCCCTGTTTCTACTGCCCCTACCTCAAAGAGCGCTACGACGAGGCACGGGCGCATGCCTACGCCGGGGCCGTCCAGGAGGAGATAGCGTTTTATGCATCCCGGCTGGACGGCGCGGAGATAACGGATTTCTATATCGGCGGGGGAACGCCCACCACCATGATGGACAGCGGTCTCCCGGAGATCATCAGGGAGGCACGGAATCGGTTCAACGTCCGCTGCCATGTCTCCATGGAAACGCATCCAAACGATGTTACCCCCGATATTGTCGAGCAACTGCAGCGCATGGATGCCCGGAGCGTGAGCATGGGCGTCGAGTCGTTCAGCGACCGTTTTCTCAAGGGCATCGGCCGGCCCTACGACGGCCAGCGGGCGCGGCAGGCCGTGGCATTGTTCGTCGATGCAGATTTCGACTGCGTCAACGTCGACATCATGTTCGGGCTGCCCGACCAGACCACGGACGACGTCCGCCGGGACATCGCAACGGCCCTGTCACTCGATGTCGACCAGATTTCGGCGTACCCGATTTTTACGTTTCCGCACACCGGGCTGGAGGACATGGTGCGGCGTCGCGGCCAGCGGCTGCCGGGCATGGCCCGGCGGCGGGAGATGCTCCGGTGTATCGAACAGCTGTGCTACGATGCCGGCATGCATCGGTCGGGCGTGTGGTCGTTCACCAGGCCGGGCGTGGACAAATATAGCTCGGTGACGGTGCCCCGCTACGTGGGCCTGGGCGCCGGCGCGGGCTCTCTCATCCCAGGAAATTTTTACATCAACGTGTTCGACGTCGGCGCCTACATCGACCATGTAACGAAGCACCGGGAGCCGCCGGTGGCATTGACCGTCGACTTCAGCCGACGGGAGGAGATGGTACACTGGCTGTACTGGCGGATATATGAAACCCGGGTGGACAAAAGGGAGTTTGCGGCGCGCTTCGACCGGGACTTCGACGACATGTTCGGAAAAACCGTTGCTTTGTTTGGTCTGCTGGGATTCGCCGTCGATAACGGCGACGTGGTAGAGATGACGGACCGGGGCAACTACTGGGTGCACGTGCTGCAGAACCTGTTTTCCCTGGACTTTATCGGGCGGGTCTGGCAAATCTGCCTGGAGGAGACCTGGCCGCAAAAGATAGCCCTGGTATAGCTATTTCCGGGTGGCCTGGTAGCCCAGGTTGAACGCTTTTTCGTTCATCTCCAGGTAGCTGTCGGGGACGGCCTCCCGGACCGATGCCAGCACCGCGGAACGTTCGACGGGCGGGATGTCGAGGCCGGCGAGAGCGCCCAGCATGACGATGTTCTTGGTGATGGCGTGGCCGGCATCCCGGGCGAGCTGCAGGGCATCGACTTTGACCAGGGTGCCGCGTTGTTCCAGCTCCGCGAAGACGTCGTCGAGCGAGGGATATTCATGGTGGCCCATCGACACGTTGGGCGGGATCACCGGGTTTACATCGGTGAGCACCACGCCGCCTGAGCGAATCTTGTGGATGCGCCGGAGCGCCTCGACCGGCTCCATGGATATGATGGCGTCCGCTGCGCCGTCGGCGATCAACGGCGAGTGAAGGTCGCCCGCGCAGACGGTGCAGACCACGCTGCCGCCGCGCTGCGCCATGCCGTGGACCTCTGACATGAAGACATGCACGCCCTGGCCAAGCATGGCCGTGGCGAGGATTTTGGCGCCGGTGAGGACGCCCTGGCCGCCGACGCCTGCGAAGAGCAGTCGCTGTTTCATTGTTTCCGCCTCCTGATGGCCCCGGCGGGGCAGACCTGGGTGCAGACCCCGCAGGCGCTGCACAGGGTTTCGTTTATCCGTATGTTGCCGTCATCGTCGTAGTAGAAGGCGGGGCAGCCGAATGATTCGATGCAGGTCTCGCATTGGGTGCATTTCTCCTGGTCGACCGTGAAGGAACCGCTCGTCGTGATGATGAGCCGGCAGGGGGCCTTGGAGACCACCACGGCGGCGCCCTCGTAGTCCAGGGCCCGCTGGAACGCCTCCTTGGTCTTGGCGAGGTTGTTGGGGTTGACCACTTCGACGTGCTGGACGCCCAGGCCCTTGACCACGTCCTCGGCCTTGAGCTGCACGGCCGGGTAGCCCATGCCGTCGTGTTCGGTGCCGGGATGCGGCTGATGGCCGGTCATGGCCGTGGTGCGGTTGTCGAGGACGGTGATGACGCAGTCGATGTCGTGGTGGACGGCGTTGACGATGCCGGGCAACCCGGAATGGAAAAACGTGGAGTCGCCCATGAACGATATGACGGGCTGGTCGGTGGTCTGGCCGAAGCCGCAGGCCGTCCCGACGTTGGATCCCATGCAGAGCAGGAAGTCGGCGACCTCGAGCGGCGGGGCCTTCCCCAGCGTGTAGCAGCCGATGTCCGTCGGATAAATCGTATCAGGAGGGGCAACCTGTTTGACCGCGTAGTAGGTGGCGCGGTGCGGGCAGCCGGGGCACATCACGGGCGGCCGCGGGGGAAGCTCCATGCCGGCGGGCTCGACCGGCGGCTTGCCGGGCATGTCGAACAGCTCGCGCATGGCCCGCTCCACGATGTCCACATCGTATTCGTAGATGCGGCGGAGTAACTGAATTGTCGACTGCTG
>JAWOAW010000060.1:0-4429 GCA_046498345.1 Thermoplasmatota archaeon | reverse complement strand
AAACCGTAGCATAAAGCCGGTCGGGTTCCAGTCCCCAACGGTCGACCAGCAACTCCCATGCCCAGGCGACCGCCTCCTTTTTGAAATAATCGCCGAAGGACCAGTTGCCCAGCATCTCGAAAAGCGTATGGTGGTAGGTGTCGTGGCCGACCTCCTCAAGATCGTTATGCTTTCCACTCACACGGATGCATTTCTGGGTATTGGCTACCCGATGCCATATTTTTCCGGAATGTTTCAATCCCTCCTGTTCTCCGAGGAAAACAGGCTTGAACGGATTCATCCGCGACGCCTTGTTCGTTAAACCCGCCGCCGCCATTGAGCGACCCGGCAATGGAGGCAGACAATGAGGCATATCCGTGCCGTGGCTCTCTGACAACCAACACCGCGTTTTCATGTACATATGTACCGGTGACCGGGTCCTGGATGTCCATCGGCAGGTCAAAGCTGCGGAAATGCAGCATGACGCCCTGGCGTGTCGCATTGCCCCACGCGGCGATGCCAAAGCAGCCCATGCCCCAGGTGACCACGGACATGTACGCGGCTGCCACCTCAGAAAACGGGATTCCTGCGCCGTCCGCCAGTCCCCGCAGCTCCTCGATATATCCTCCGGGGACATACGCCTTCGTGGTGTTCCACCGGGCATACAGCCGGGAGACAGACCGCCCGTGCAGCATCGCCCGTATGTTCTCCCTGGTTTCATTACGGAGGAGAAATCCATGCTGGTAGCCCATGTCATACTGCGAGCCGGCGACATGCAGCACCGGGACGCCGTCTCGTTCTTCCAGCCATCCGTCATCCCGGGCATCGCTGCCCTGCCCCCCGGCGGTTTCCGCGCAGCCGGGCGCCAGATGCTCGAGCGAAGCGGCGGGAGACACCGCCAGTGCCGCGGCCAGCAGACATACGACAAGATGTGGTTTCATGGATATGCTTTCCTTACGATGATACGAACCCGTTCCATATTTTAAAAATTGCGTCGCCCGCGAAACCCGAATGGTGGCACCGTATCCGGACCATACAACACTCCGGGGGAGAAAACGTTCCGCCAGAGATGGCGCGAGGAAGCGGACACCGGAACACCCGGCGGAGCTGAAAGAAACAATGTCTTCCCCCGCGGGCAGGAACAGCCTGATGCACAGTGTTTCAAAATGATGCAGGAACCGGGGCCTGAAGAGTTAAATCCTTAAAGCCCGTCATGTTGCACGGATATGCTCACCATCGGCGTTCTCGCCTCCGGCACGGGCACCAACCTCCAGGCCATCATCGACGCCTGCGACAATGGCGACATCAACGGCCGGGTGGGCGTCGTCGTCAGCGACACCGAGGATGCATACGCACTCGAACGGGCCAGACAGCACGGCATAGACACCCGGTATTGCAGCGCATCGGACAAAGAGCGGCACGAACGGGAGATACAGACCGTTTTCGAAAAACACGACGTCGACCTCGCCGTGGGCGCCGGCTACATGCGCATCCTCTCGCCCTCGTTTGTCCGGGAATGGTACGGCCGGCTTATCAACATCCATCCGGCATTGCTGCCCTCGTTCAAGGGCACCGACGGGCAGGGAGACGCCCTCCACTACGGCGTCAAGATATCCGGCTGTACGACACATTTCATGGACGAAAAAGCCGACCACGGGCCCGTCATTTTGCAGGCGGCGGTCCGCGTGCACCAGGACGACAGCCGCGACGACCTCGCCGGGCGCATCCTGCGCGTCGAGCATCAGCTGCTCCCCCGGAGCATCGACCTCTACGAGCAGGACCGCCTCCGCATCGAGGGGAGACGGGTGCGCATCCTGTCGGGCGACAGCTGGATGGACCGGGGGCATCCCGGCGTGCTGTACCCGGAAGGATTCTGATGTCATCGGCGCTTGAATGGCTGCAGGGCCTGAAGCAGCGGGGCATCCGGCTGGGCCTGGAACGCATAGGAGAGGTGCTCCGGGACATCGACCTGCCGGGGCATGTCGTCCGGGTGGGCGGCACCAACGGCAAGGGGTCGGTCTGCGCCCTGCTGGGGGGCATCCTCCGGCAGACCGGGGCCACCGTGGGCGTGTACACCTCCCCGGAGCTGGAGCGGGTCAACGAGCGCGTCACGGTCAACGGCGATGCTATCGGCGACCGGGACCTGGCGCGACATGCCGCCTGGCTGATGAAACATGACGTGGAACTCACCTTTTTCGAGGCGTTGACCGCCATCGCGCTCCGCTATTTCAGCCAGCGATGCGTTGACTACGCGGTGCTCGAGGTCGGAATGGGCGGCCGCTACGACGCGACGGCGGCTGTAAACGCCGACGTGACCGTGGTCACCAACGTATCATTCGACCACATGGAGCATCTGGGTCAGAGCATCGAAGCCATCGCCGGGGAGATAGCCGGCGCCATACGGGGCGGCATCGTGGTCACCGCCTGCACCGGAACGGCGCTCGACATCGTCAAACAGAGGGCCATCCAGAGGGGGGCGAGGCTGCACGTCGTATCCCGGGACATGTGGCAGCAGACCGGGCCAGGCGGCTTCAGGGTTACAACGGAGCGACGGTACGACCTTGAAACAAGGCTCGCCGGCGCATATCAGGGCCAGAACATCGCGCTGGCGGTACAAACAGCGGAGGTGCTCGGCGTTGACCGCCGCAGCATTATTGACGGCGTCGCCGGCGCCTGGCTCCCCGGGCGGCTGGAACGCCTGGGCAACATCATGCTCGACGGGGCGCACAACCCGGCGGCTATGCAGGCGCTGCGAGTGTCGCTTGAAAACATGGACATCCGGCCCCGCTATATCGTGTTCGGCGCCATGCGGGACAAGGACATCCCGGGCATCATCGCCGAGCTGCCACCCGGCGACGTCATCGCGACCGCCGCCCCGACGACCAGGGCGGCCAGCGGAGCAGAAATTGCCGGTATGCTCAGCGAGATGGGGCGGAACTGCCACGTGGCCACAGGCCCGGCGGACGCCCTCCGGAAAGCCAGGGCGATAGCCGGCGAGGGCGACGTTATCCTGGTGACGGGCTCGCTCTGTCTCGTCGGCGACATCCGGCGGCATCTGCACTAGCCGGCTGTCCGGATGTCTATCTGGATGTCGCGCTCCCGCAGCCGTTCGATGAACGGCTCAGGGGGAACACAGCGTTCCGGCGGCAGAGAGCCCGGCCCGGGTATCTCATCGGCGGCGAGCATCATCGCCGTGATGGACGTGGGAAACCCGGTGGTGCGCATCATGGCCGACAGCCCCGTCTCCCGGTCATAGAAATCACGTATCTCTACCGTCATGGTGCTGTCCCCGGCGGCGGTGAGCCGGGCCACCACGAAGTCCGGTACATTGGAGGGCAGCGCCGTTTGCAGCAGATGCTCCGTCATGGCTCGCGCGTCGCCGTCGAAGAAGCCCAGGTCTTTCAGCAGCCGTATCTTGTCCCGGTGGCCCGGGTAGCGGATGGACTTGTCATCAAGCATGTCGACCCGGCCGGCGTAGGTGTCGGGAAGCGTCGAGGTGCCCCCGGCGGTGGTAAACGCCTCCAGGATGGGAAACCCTTCGAACTCGATGGATTCCAGGCCGGACAGGGGTTCCGCCGTCGCTATGCGCCCGTTCCGGAGGACGCGAGCGTCGCCAACGTATTCGTTTACCAGGCCGTGCACGGAGAACACCAGCGCGTAGTCCAGCGGCGGCTGCGGCTCCTGCGGCAGCCCGCCCACCCGGATGTGCAGCCCCCGGGCATCGACGGCCTCGATGAGATATCCTCCGAGGACGTTGGTCAACCCCGGGCTGAGACCGCAGTCGGGCACCACGGTGACCCCGGCATCCCGGGCTGCATCATGCAGCATGAGCTCCCGTTTGACCATGTCGGTGTTGCCGCCCAGGTCACAGAAATGCACGCCGGCGTCGACGGCCGCCTGCGCCAGCATGTAGTTGAAGTCGTAGGGAAGCGCACTGACCGCCACGTCATACCGGCGCATCTGCCGTTTCACCGCTGCGATGTCGGTGGCGTCCATCTGCAGAAACATGGCTTCGTCGAGACCGGCGGCGGGGCAGGCCGGGTCGGCGTCCGCCACGGTCACCGCCACCCCGTGCCGCAGCAGGTCATATGCGACGGCCAACCCCATCTTTCCACCGCCGATTACGAGCGCGTCCATAGAAGGGCATCCCCTGGACGTTTATCACCGTTTCGTTGCAGAGCCATCCCGATTCCGGGGCAGGACTGGTCTCGATTGATTGATATCTATCGAGTTCGCCGTTGCACGACCATGCAGGGAGCCTTCCGGCTACAGCAGGTAGACCACGGCGAGCTGCACAAAATTGAAGGTAAAATGAGCCGCCATCGGCGCCATCACGTTCCGATACCGCATCATCAGCAGCCCCAGCACGATGCCGAACGCAAACGGGGCAAACAGCTGCACGGGATGCCGGTAGGCGAGATGCGCCACGCCGAAGAGCAGCGCCGACACC
>JAWOAW010000056.1:0-33120 GCA_046498345.1 Thermoplasmatota archaeon | reverse complement strand
GATTTATGCCTGCGCATTCCTTCAAGAGCGGTCAAGGGCATCAACAGCGCAAAGGGTTTCCCGTAGGCGTAACACTGTTCTAAGAATTCATCTTTTCTTGAAAAAGGCGGGTTGGTGACAATGCAGTCATAGTTAAAGTTTGGTTTGTCTGCCAAGAAGTCAAAGGGGCCTTCAATTGTAGAGAAAGGAGTTAAATCTGTTGAGACGACAAGCCCAACCCGCTTTTTCAGTACCTCTGTCATCATGCCCTGACCGCATGCAGGCTCCCAGATCGTCCACTCTGGTTGTAAGTAGGGCAGGAGTATTTCAGTCGCATACGCTGGAGTCTGAAAAAAGTCAGACCCGTTTGGGGATTTGCGTTTCAGAAGGTTATTCTTTGGCGTCACGTTAGTCGAATGTGAATAGCGCTGCGATTGGGGAGAGTACGATCAGCAACAAAATGCCGATCAGCGTAAGGTAGATCATGGCCACATCCCACATGAAGTAGGAAAGATCTCTGTCTCCCCGACCGCGCCGAAAACCGGCGCCGTCGTATCCTTCACCGATCTTTCCACCGACGACGGCGCCGTCGTGATCTGGCACTGGGACTTCGGGGACGGCAACGCCTCGGCGGCCCAGGACCCCACCCATGTCTACGAGGACGCGGGCACCTACACCGTCACCCTGACCGTCTGGGACGACGACGGGGGAAGGAACACCACCGCGAAGACAGTCACCGTCAAAGCCGACAATGACACCCCCGGCTTTATGCTTCCCCTGGCGCTGCTCGCCATGGCCGCCGCCTGCATCGCGGTGTTCCGCCGGCGGGGGAAGGTTTAATAACAGCCTCGCTTTTTGCCAGCCAGGTGACCCCGACATGGCAGACAAGACAACGACCAGGAAGATGGAGGAACTCGAGAACAGGCTTCGCTACCAGGAGGCATTGCTCGAGGAGATGTACAACGCGCAGCAGTCACTTTTTCCCGTGTTTGTAGACCTGGTCAAGCTCATCAGCCGCATGTATGAGGAAATCGACGTCGAGGACAGGGACGTACAGCGACGGATATCCCGGCTTGAAGACCTTTTCGTCGACCGCGAGGCCATCGCCCAGAAATACGGTCTCGACGGCGACCACGAGACAGGGGACCACGGCATGGCCTACACATGATGCATGACCACGCCTGACCGAACGAAAAAGGCGTATGTCGCCCGGGACATAGCCCGCGCCATACAAGCCGGCGACATCGTCAGCCGGCAGCAGATAGAGCAATATAAAAAACAGCTCTGCAAAACATACGGGCTGGATGCACCGCCGTCCAACAGCGACCTCCTCGAACACGTTTCCCCCGAGCACCGCAGCCTCGTACAGCCATTGCTGCAAAAAAAACCGGTGCGCACTCTGTCGGGTATCGCGGTCGTCGCCGTCATGACCTCGCCGCATCCATGCCCCCACGGCCGATGCATCCCCTGCCCCGGCGGGCCGCCACACTCGGCGCAGAGCTACACCGGCCGGGAGCCCGCCGCCCTGCGCGCCATCCACCACGACTACGACCCCTACCAGCAGACGGTGCACCGCATCCGGCAGCTCGAAGCCATCGGCCACCCGGCCGACAAGATACATCTCATCGTCATGGGCGGCACGTTCACCGCCCGCCCGTTCGACTACCAGCGATGGTTCGTCCGCCGCTGCCTCGACGCCATGAACAGCCAAGATGCGACGACGCTGGCCGGGGCGCAGCGGCGCAACATGCAGGCCGCGCATCGCTGCATCGGCATGACCGTGGAAACCAGGCCGGACTGGGCCCGTCTGCACCACGTCGACCGCATCCTGGACATGGGGGCCACGTGCATCGAGCTCGGCGTCCAGATACTCGACGACCGGGTGCTTTATGCCATGCGGCGGGGGCACACCGTCCAGGATGTCAGGGATGCCACGCGCATCTGCCGGGACGCCGGCCTCAAAATCTGCTACCATCTCATGCCGGGATTGCCCGGGAGCACCCGGCAGCGGGACGATGCCTCGTTCGCCACGCTTTTCCAGGATCCCGCGTACCGGCCGGACATGCTCAAGATATATCCCACATTGGTCGTCCCGTCATCCGAGCTCCACGAACAATGGCGGCAGGGCGGCTACCAGCCGCTGTCAACCCGGGAGGCCACGGAGCGCATCGCCGCGTGGAAAGCCACGGTGCCGCCCTGGATACGCATCCAGCGGGTGCAGCGCGACGTCCCCGCCCAGCTCATCGACGCCGGCGTCCGGAAAAGCAACCTCCGGCAGCTCGTCCACAAACATATGGAGCAGCAGGGGCAGCGCTGCCGGTGCATACGATGCCGCGAGGTCGGCCACCGGCAGTACAAAGACCAGGCAGCCATCGGCGACGTCGACCTCGTACACCGGCGCTACCGGGCAAACGATGGCCGGGAACATTTTCTGTCCATGGAGGACGAAAACAGCGTGCTGGTCGGCTACTGCCGCCTGCGGTTCCCCCATCGGCCGCATCGTCCCGAAATCGGCGAATGCGACGCCCTGATCCGGGAGCTCAAGGTCAGCGGTCCGCTGGTGCCCCTGGGACAGGAGCCGGGCAGCGCATGGCAGCACCGGGGATACGGCCGCCGGCTCCTCGAGACAGCGGAACAGCTCGCCGCCGACGCAGGCCGGGAAACACTGCTCGTGCTCAGCGGCATCGGGGCCAGACCATACTACAAAACAATGGGATACCAGCGGCGCGGCGTATACATGGCCAAAGCCCTCTAGGAAAACAAGGTCAGATAGGGGTTGACCAGAAACGCGGCAGCTGCCACAACGTAAAACCCGGCCAGCGTCAGATAGAAGCCCGCCCACAGGTCGTTGTTCTCCAGCGCGGTCACCGCAATCGTGTTCCGGGCCATCTTGTAAAACATCCGGCCCGTAGGAACCGCCAGCAGCAGGAGAGCGAGAAGCGACAAGGGCAGCCATCCAGCTGCAACGTAGCCGCCGAGAAGCAGAAACGTCGCTGCCGAGAGCACGCCGATGATGGCGGTCAACGTCGACCAGCGGTGGTACACGACAGGCGTCATAATACCGCACTGCCGGTCGCCGGCGACATCGGTGAAATCCTTGGTGTTCTGCCAGGCCAGCACCCATACCGCCATGATGCTCCCCAGCAGCCAGGGCACCGGGCTGCCCGCGTTGCCAAAAATACTCCATGCGGCGGGAAGCGGCAGCAGCCCGCGGCAGACCGCCAGCGACATGGTGTTCAGCCACAGCCGCTTTTTGATGCGGAACGGCTCAAGGTTGTACAGGATGTCGAACAGCAGAAACGCCACCATGAACACGCCGTACGCCAGGTTGACGGCGAAGCCCACCAGGATGGCGAAAAGAGCCAGCCCCCAGGCGGCGATCTCCGCCTGCCCCGGGCTGATGGACCCGCTGGTAATCGGCCGGTAGTCCTTGTGGTTCAAAATGTCTATCTCGACGTCCTCGACCTGGTTCAAAATCTGCCCGACGGCTTGCGCCGCCGACAGGGCGAGCCCGGCGAAAATGATGGTGGACATGTTGGGCAGAAAGGTGGCCAGCCCTCCATCGAAAGAGAGCTGAATAACCACGCCGAAAAACACGGCGATAAAGGGCGCAATGAGAGTAAAGGGCCTAACCAATCGTAACCATGCCGTAAGTCGTCCACCCATTATCGTTCCGAATACGTTCATGCTTATAAACCTTAGCATCACTGGACTTTAACAACATACAAATCCTATACAAAAAAACTGGTAGAAAAGGGAAGAGGGGAAAAGGGAAAAAGGGTTCTAGGGGGTTCTACAGCAGGCTGATGCCGGCCGTGGCCGCCGAGTAGCCCAGCATGAAATTCGTGTTGGGAACGCCGACGCCTATCTTCGCGAAGTTGATGAAGATACCCGTGAAACCCCACGTCATAAACACCTGCGGCCCGACGAGGTCCCAGTAGTTCAGGCGCGGCGGGATCAGCTGAGCGTTCAACGACGCCGTATACCCCATGAACGGATACATCACGAAAATCGGCCGGAGCATCATGCCGATGAAGGCCTCGCCCGGGTACAATGGTATCCAGGTTCGCCCCTTGCCCACGCTGACCACCGGACCCAGGATGTCCATGGTATGCGAGGGCATCAGCAGATTCCGCAGCAGCTTCCGCATAAGCGCGGTATCCGGCAGGATGCCCATCTGCTGCATCATATCGATGACGTTCTCGATGATACGGCGGGCTTCCTCCCGGTCTGCATCCGTGGTCTCGTCATCCTCCTCGTAGAGGGTTTCGAAGGCGTTTTTCGCCCGATCCCACTCGCTCGATAGCTTCTGTGCTTCACTCATAGAAATGGTTTTCTCAGCCGATGCCGCCTTCGTGTTGTCGTTGACCAGCGAGCAGTTAACCGTTACCTCGCGTTCTCCATTCGAAGATGATGCCTGAACGGGGTTAACCGCTATCGCGGGAACCACCAGCAGGGCAGCGACCGCGATTACGACACTCAACTGTAGCGTTTTTGAATTCATACTCCAATCACCTACCTACCTAATGGCAAAACGCTATTTATTTATTTCGATGCCCATGCCCCGCCATGTCACGGTGCATCCGCACCGTCAGCCGCAGCCACCGCAGCCGGCCTGCCAGGCACGCCATCCCCGGCGCATCCCGCCACGCGGGCTCCCGGCTGTATTCGACGTCGAGCAGCAGCAGATGCTCCGCCGGGGCGACACCAAAATCCTGCCCGGCCGGCTGCTCCAGCGCGTCACGTAATGCCCCGGGCTGCACCTCGCCCCGGCCGACCTGCTCCAGCGCGGCCACCATGCGGCGGACCTGCTGCCAGAGAAAGCTATGGCCGACGACGTCTATGGTCAGGATATCATCGCCCCGTATGGCAACCCGGGTTATCTCCCGCACGGGCGTCCGGTCGTCCAGCCGGGCGAACGCCGACATGTCACGTCTGCCCTCGAAAAAACGGGCGGCCCGCCGCATGGCATCCCGGTCGTAGCCCTCGTCGGCCAGGTAGTAGCGATAGGTCTTCCGCACGGCATGCCGCGGCTTGAAATCGTCGTCGACCACGGCGTAGCACAGCGGCCAGACATGCTCCAGCCCGTATGCCAGGCCGCTGGCCACCGAATCCGGCTCCATGTCGGTGTCGAAGGCCACCACGTTGCCCGCCGCGCTCACCCCGGCGTCGGTCCGCGAGGCCATCTGGACACGCGCCTCCTCGGCGCTCTCGATGGCATCCATATCAATGAGCCGCTTTATGATGGCGCCCTCCACCGTCACAATGGCGGGCTGCCGGGCCGACCCGTGAAACCGGGAGCCATCATAGGCGACACGAAACGCCAGGCGCATGAGCGATAAACACCTTTTTATTTTAATGTGTTGTTTATGGATGTGATGCAGGAGAAGTATCTGGACTTGCTGCGCTGCCCGACGTGCCATGGCGAGCTTTCGCTTTGTGATGCCGTGGAGCGGGACGGCGAGATATGGACGGGAACGCTGCGCTGTGGGTCATGCGGCGTCGGCTACGACATAAAAGAGGGCATCCCGTTTTTGATGCCGGAGGAACGAGCGGAAGGATGAGTGGGCCCGTCGAGATTTGAACTCGAGTTACTACCGCCCCATGGTAGAAGGATTCCAAGCTACCCTACGGGCCCGTTGTGCATGGTAAGGCGCTTTGCCTACTAAAAGTTTTTCTTCTCGTCTAGGAAGGCGGCCAGTGTTTTCCGGGTGCTGTACTGCGGTGTAAAGCCTGCTTTTTTTGCCTTGTCTCCCGCGGCCACCCACTGGTACTGGATGAAGTCGAGCATGGCCGGTGGTGTCTCCAGCAGGCGGAGTCTCCATGCCAGGGACATGAGCGGCGAGAGGACGATGCGGGGGACTTTGACCGGGCGGATGCCGGATGTGGTGATGATGTCACGCCAGTGCATGGTTCCGTTGCCGACGATGTTGAATATGCCGCCGATGTCTTCCACGGTGAAATGTTCGAATGCGCGGGCGACGTCGTCCTGGTGTATGAACTGTATCTCCGGGTTTGCGCCGCTGACCAGGGGGAGCATCCGCCAGTTGAACAGGCGGGAGTAGTACTGGTCGACGGTGGGCCCCATGACCAGGCAGGGGCGGAGCGTGGTCACGATGACCTCTGGATGCCGTTTTTTCCATGTCTCGCATTGTTCCTCCAGCCGGACCTTGTCCCGGGGGTAGTAGTAGCGGTTGTGCCGCCCGCGCAGGGGGTCGTCTTCGGTCAGCCGGGGTGGATTGTCGGGGTGGGCGCCGTAGACCGTGGTGCTGCTGCTCATCACCAGTTTTTGTATGCCTGCCTCGGCTGCGGCGGCCAGGACGTTGCGTGTTCCGTTGACGTTGATGTCGTGCATCTCCCGCTTGTCGTGGGAGGGGTTTAGCGCGAACGCGAGATGTATCATCGTGTCCACTCCCTGCGAGGCGAACAGCTTGGGCAGCGTGTCGCTGCGGACGTCCAGGCGATGGTAGTCGAGCTTTTTATGGCCGTGCTCCCATGGCCGCCGGGAGATGCCGACGATATGGTCGACGCTGTCGTTTTCCTCCAGGCGGGCGATAATGTTTCTGCCGAAATAGCCGGCTGCACCCGTAATCCCCACGCGCATTATTTTTTCGTAAGGCACATGTGATTTATAAAGGCTCTGGCTGGGCGGCCGTCCTCGAGGCCAGGTAGATGCCCAGCAGGATACATGTGCCCCCGGCCAGGGTATACCAGGATGGCACCTGGTGAATCCAGGGCAACGCGAACGCCAGCATCGTCGACCCCAATGGCTCCCCGAGCAGGGACACCGATGCAACGGAGGCGCGGACATATTTCAGCGCCCAGTTGTACAATGTGTGCCCGAAGATGCCGGGGACCAGCGCCATCGCCAGGATGAGGCCGTAGCTGCGCAGGCCGACGCCGGTGAGCTGCGCCCGGGCCACGAGCACGATGCCGGCCAGCACCACCGTGGCGACGCCGTACACCGTCAGGGCGTACACGGGCGTGGACAGCGTATGCCGCATCCGCCGGCCGCCCAGGATGTAGACGCCGGCGGCAGCGCCGCCCAGCATGGCCAGCAGGTTGCCGTAAAGGGTTCCCGCCTCCAGGTCGTAGTTGCCGCCGACGAGCACCACGACACCCAGCAGCGAAAGCGCTATCCCGCCGACGTTGACCCGGGACACCCGCTCCTGGAAAAAATGGTAGGCCAGCGGGGCCACCAGCACTGGATGCGCCGTGACCAGGATGACCGAGCTGGCCACCGAGGTATGATCTAGCGAGGATATCCAGAACGCGAAATGCGCGGCCAGCACCACGCCGATGCCTGCCAGGCCGAGCAGGTCGCGGCGGGCCAGCCCGGCCAGCTCCCGGCGGTAGCGCTGCAGCACGAAAAACGGGGCGAGCAGCAGCATGGTGAACAGCATGCGGTAGAAGGCGATGGTGAGCGGCTCCGCATCGGTCGACACGATGAGCACGGCGGCGAAGGACACCGACACGATGGCTATGAAGAGCGCCACGTGAGCACGTTTCATCGATGGTAAAGCCGTTGCCACTTAATGTTTTTTCTCTTTTCGTCACGGGGGGCTGGTTTTACAGCTCGTCCAGCACCCGGGTGGCCTTCTGCGCCGACTCGATCCATTTCGGCGTATAGGTTTCCCGTATCTCCCGGTCGTATTCCTCGAGGGTGGTGTCCTCCAGCAGCCGTTTTCCCTCCTCCAGGTTGGCTTTGACGCTGGCGTTGAACAGGATTAACGTTTCGTTTAACCGCCCGTCCCGGTGTACGGGCTGCCGCCGCGGCGCAGGAGATACGTGCATGTTTTATACCCTGGGGTGCATCCCGTTGCATGGACTGGCTCACCCAGGTCGTCATCCCGTTTTCGCTGTCCGCCCTCGTGGTCATCGTCATCACGCTGGTGGCGGAGCGCTACGGCACCAAGGTCGGTGGTATCATCGGGACGCTGCCCACCAATCTGGCCGTGGCGATGGTCTTCATCGGCGTCAACCGGGGCGCCGTCTTTGCCGCCGATGCGGCCGTGGTGGTGCCGGCGGAGATGGGCATCAACATTCTCTTCCTGGCGGTGTTCTCCGTGGCCGCTTATCGCTCGCTTCGGTTTGCCCTGCCCGTCTCACTCGGCGTGTGGGCGGTGCTGTCCGCTGGATTGTACCTGGGGGCGATTGAAAACGTGTGGCTGTCACTGGCCGTCTACCTGGCGCTGATGGTGCCCTCGTTTTTGTTTCTGGAATTGTGGAAAAAGGTCCCGTCCCGCAGCCCCATCAAGGTATGTTACACGTGGCGGAAGATTCTGTTCCGGGGGCTGCTGGCGGG
This sequence comes from Thermoplasmatota archaeon, assembly GCA_046498345.1. Taxonomy (GTDB): domain Archaea; phylum Thermoplasmatota; class E2; order UBA202; family DSCA01; genus CAZESS01. The sequence goes on along the minus strand of JAWOAW010000056.1, from coordinate 24,836 downwards.
GACGGTCATCGCGATTGCGGTGCTCCTGTCCAACGTCGGCGCTGCGATATCCGGCATTTTCTCGGTGTTCCCGGCCATCTTCACGTCGACGATGACCATCTTTGTCTACGAGCACGGCGCCCGGTTTGCCGGGGCGATGGCCAAGTCGATGATGCTGGGCTCGCTGACCACCGTTGCCTTCAGCGTCGGCGTCCATTACCTGTATCCGGGGATGGACATCGGCCTGGGCACGCTGGCCGCCTACGCGTTGTCCTTCGTCGTGGTGCTCCTGGTGTCCTGGCTGTCCCGGCATATCATATAGTCAGCCGCGGAGCTCCTCCAGTATCTCCTCGGCCCGGTCCGCCCGGATGGCTCCCTCGCTGACCATCTGCCTCGCCACGGTGTCGATTTCGTCGCCGCTGGCCCCCGCCATCACGGCGATGTTCTTGGCGTGCAGGCGCATGTGCCCCTGCTGGATGCCCTTGGTGGCCAGGGCGTGCAGCGCCGCGAAGTTCTGCGACAATCCCACGGCGGCGACGACCTGGGCGAGCTCCCGCGCAGACTCCACCCCCAGGATTTTGAGGGCGAGCTGGGCCATGGGATGCACCCGGGTCGTGCCGCCGACCGTGCCGATGGCCAGGGGCAGCTCGATGGAGCCGACGAGATCGCCCTCCTGGTTTTTCTCGTACCTGGTCAGCGGGCCGTAGCCATCCCGGGCCGCGTAGCTGTGGGCGCCGGCTTCGACGGCCCGCCAGTCGTTGCCCGTGGCGATGACCACCGCGTCGATGCCGTTCATGATGCCCTTGTTGTGCGTGGCCGCCCGGTAGGGGTCCCGGGCTGCGAACTCGTACGCCTCCAGTATGTGGTCGACGACGGCTTCGCCGCCCAGCTCTTCTTTGTCGAAGACGGTCTCCGCCCGGACCAGTCGCCGGTCGGCCAGATTTGAGATGATGCGCAGCCGGGCGGTGCCCCCGGATAGGTCCTCGATGAGCGGCGCGCATGCCTCGGCCATGGTGTTGACCGCGTTGGCGCCCATCGCATCCCGGACGTCGACGAGCAGGTGGACGACCAGCATGCCGCCCCCGATGTCGCGCATCTCGACATCCCTGGCGCCGCCGCCCAGCCGGACGAGCACCTGGTCCTGGGCGTTGGCCAGCTCCAGGATGTCCTCCCGGTGTTCCTCGATGGATGCCGCGGCCCCCTCGGCGGGGTCGAGTATCTGTATCTGGCCGATCATGACCGGGTCGCTGGCACTCGCTGTAAACCCTCCCTTGACGCGGGCTCGCCTGGCGCCGTTGGAGGCCGCCGCGACCACCGATGTCTCCTCGACGGCCATGGGGACCAGGTAGTCTTTTCCGTTGACCGTGAAATTGGTAGCGATGCCCAGGGGAAGCTGCATGGTGCCGACCACGTTTTCTATCAGCCGGTCAGCGGTGTCCGCGTCCAGCCCCTGCATCGACTGGAGCATGGCCGCCTCGCTGTCGGACAAACCGGCGAACGCCTGCACCGCCTTGATGCGCTCCTCCATGGACAGCTTGTAAAACCCGGAGATACGTGACGTCTTTTCCATGTGCGAAAAGCCCCGTTTTTTATAAATAGGTTGCCGTCATGCCGCCTTTTTGAGCCGCCTGAGCATGAACTCGCGCCCCAGCGAATGGATGAAGTACCCGGCCCGGGGCCCCTTTTTCTGGCCGAGCAGGATGAGATAGAGCGCGCGGAAGGCTGCGCTGGCTGACAGCCCGTGTCCCTCGGCTGCGTCGTAGACTGCCTGATGGATGGCCTCGGCATTCCACTGGATGTCCTCCAGCATGCTGGCCAGGCTTTCGAGGAAGCGCTGCTGCTCGCTGCTCAGGTCGACGTCGGGCAGGCTGCTCTGGACCTCGAATTGCACTGCTTCGGGGGCGAAATGCTCGAGCCAGTAGCATACTTTTTCCCAGCGCTCCCGCAGCTTTCGCTCCTCGTATTCGTTGAGCTCGTCGATTTCCCCGTTGCGCCGCAGGATGGCCAGCATGCCGTCGTAGCTGTCGGCTATCTGCACCACGGTCACCAGATGCCGGTAGGGCACCTGTACGGGCATGTCGCCTGGCGCCGCCCCGGAGGGCTGCGACAGCTCGTAGATGCGCTCGCCTTCCTTGAGCTCCACGTCCTCCTGGCCGTAGTAGGCGCGCTCGTAGCGGTCGTATTCGTCGACGAGGTCGAGCAGGCCGAAGCCTGCGTCGAACTCGATGTGGCGCGAGGGCTCGCTTTTCATGAGCAGAAAGCGGAGTACCTCGGGCGGCGTCATCTGGAGCATGTCCTCCGCCGCGATGGCTGTACCGGTCGAGCCGTGCATGGCCCCCCTGCCCTTGAGGTGGATGAACTCGTAGACCAGGGGCATCGGCGCCGGATGGGCATAGACCTTTTTGACGATGGCCCGGCCGGTGTCCCATGAGCCGCCCGCCGCCGCATGGTCTTTGCCGAAGGCCTCGAACGTGACATCGAACATGGTCCAGCGGGCCGGCCAGTCGACCCGCCAGGGAAGCTTGCCCACCCCGCCGTCCAGGGCGTTGACCTCGCCGGTCTCGCCGCATGCGCCGCAATGATACCGTATGCGGGGCCAGTCGTAGCCGGTCACCGCGCCGTCCAGCCGGCCGCATGCGGGGCAGCGCACCGTGAACGGCATCCATCCCTCCGGCAGATTCCGGCTGGCGATGCTGTTGAGCATCCGGCGGATGTCGTCGGCGTGGTCGAGCGCCGTGTGGATAGCCTGGTTGTAGTCTCCCCGGCGGTAGAGCTCGTGGGCCAGGTACACCCTGGGTGTTATCCCGAGTTCTTCCAGCGACTGAAGGAACGGCGACAGATAATGCTGGGCGTAGCTGTCATGGCTGCCGCAGGGGCAGGGTATCTCGGACAGCGGCCGGCCGACATGCTGTCCGTAGCTGTCGGGCAGAAACGGGTAGACCTTGCGCAATGGGTCGAACGTGTCGCCGATGTAGATGAGCTCCGCCTGGCCGCCTGCATCGCCAATGGCCCGGGCGACGGCGTCGGTGGTCAGCACCTCGCGCATGTTGCCGACGTGGATGGGTCCGGACGGCGTGATGGCCGTGGCCAGGACGTGCCGGTCACCCTGCTGCAGGAGCTCCTGTGCCGCGACGTCTGCCCAGTGCATAGGCTGAAATACCCTGTTTGTTAAATGTTTTTGGTTGGGCAACGCTTAAAATATCCCAGGCATTTTCATCCTATGCTTTCCAGCCAGGTTATGGAACAACTCCGGCAGGCCGTCGGCGACGAGCAGGTCATCGCCTCGCCGGCTGCCCTGTACGCCTACGGGTTCGACGCCTCCATCCATCATCGGACGCCCGACGTGGTCGTGCAGCCCCATAGCACCGGCGAGGTCAGTGCCATCGTGAAAATCGCCGATGCACATGAGATACCCGTGGTGGCCCGGGGCTCGGGCACCGGCTTGTCGGGGCAGGCGGTCCCCATCCAGGGGGGCATCGTGCTCGACCTTTCAGGCATGAACCGGGTGCTCGAGGTCAACGTCGAAGACCTGTACTGCATCGTCGAGCCCGGCGTCATCTACGGCAAGCTCAACCAGCAGCTGGCCCCCAAAAAATTCTTTTTCCCGCCCTCGCCGGGCAGCAGCGACGTCTGCACCATCGGCGGCATGGTGGCCTGCAACGCCTCCGGCATGCGGGCCATCAAGTACGGCGCCACGCGGGACTACGCGCTCGGCCTCGAGGTCGTTTTGCCCGACGGCAGCGTTGCACACATGGGCACCCGGACCATCAAAAACTCGTCCGGCTACCAGCTCGAAAAGCTCATGGTGGGAAGCGAGGGCACCCTGGGCGTCATCACCAAGGTAACGCTGCGCCTCCTCCCGCTGCCCAAGAGCCGGGCCATCGCCATCGCCTCGTTCGACGACATCGAGCAGGCCGGCCAGGGCATCTCCAACATCGTCGCCTCGGGGCTGCAGCCATCCGGCCTGGAGATCATGGACAGCGTGTGCATCCGGGCGGTCAACCAGTCCACCGGCGTCGGACTGCCCGACGCAGATGCCATCATCCTGGCCGAGGTGGACGGCGACAAAACGGTCATCAAGCAGGACGTCGAAGCCATAGCGGACATCTGCCGGGAAAGCGGCGCCACCCGCGTCGAGTTCACCCATCAAAAAGAGGAAATGACATCGCTGTGGCAGGGCCGAAAGAGCGTGCTGCCCTCCCTGTCCCGCTACGGCGAGGACTCCGTCTCCGTATCACTGGCCGACGACATGTCGGTTCCCATCTCCCGTATCCCCATCGCAATCAAGCGCTTCCAGGAGATAGCCGCTGAGCACGACATCCTGGTCGGCACCTACGGCCACGCCGGCGACGGCAACCTGCACACCAAGGTGCTCATCAATCCCCTGGAGGAGGGAAGCTGGGACCGCGCCGAGGCAGCCGTCGACGCCATCTACACCACGGTGCTGGAGCTCCAGGGCACGGTCAGCGGCGAACACGGCATCGGCATCTCCAAGGCACCCTGGATGCAGCGGGAGCGCGAGGACACCCTCCAGCTCATGCACGACATCAAAAAAGCCATCGACCCGAAAAACATCATGAACCCGGGCAAGATCATGCAGTGGCAGGGAAGCATCATCAAATATCTGAGGTATCCGTGATATCATGAAACATCTCGAAAAAATGAAACACGAGCTCATGTGCTGCACCGGCTGCGGCTACTGCAAGCAAAACTGCCCCACGCTGGACATCGGCGGCACCGAGGCGGACAGCGGACGCGGCAAGGTCTTCCTTTCCTACGGCCTCCTCACCGGCGATCTCCAGGAGGAGCAGTCCCTGGTGGAGGCACTGCAGCGCTGCCCCCTGTGCGGCCGATGCGAGCAGGACTGCCCGTCAAAGATTCCCATCAGCGACATCGTGCAGACGGCGCGGCGGGACCTGACCACGCTGCTGCCGGCCCACCAGAAAATGGTGGCGGACATCCGGGAGCACGGCACCGTCTACGGTGAAGAACAGCGCAGGGATACAGCGGGCGGCACCGTCGGCTTTTTCCCGGGCTGCGTCGCCACCCATCGGGCGCCGGAGCTCCGCGGGGCAGCCCTCACCATCTTCAGCCATCTCGACATCGACGCCACCATCCTGGAGGGATGCTGCGGCAGCCCGCTGGACGTCATCGGTACGGACAACGACAGGGTGCCAGAGGTGCGGAAGCAGGTGGCCGAGCACGACGTTGACACCCTTGTGGTGAGCTGCCCGAGCGGCCTGTTGGCCCTGCAGCCCCTGGCAGGCGAGGTGGAGCTGCTGCATCTCAGCGAGTTCCTCCTCAAGCAGGACGTTGAGCTGCAGGCATACGAGGGAACGCTGCTGTACCACGACCCGTCGGTGCTGGGGCGGAAGCTGGAGATATACGACGCGCCGCGAGAGCTGCTCAGCCGAGCCGGTGGCTTCATGGAGTTCGAGCAACACCGCGACCTGGCGGGATGCTGCGGCGGCGACCTGGCCTTCAGCGCCGCTTTCGACGACATGGCGGACGAGATGGCCCGGGGGCTGCTGGCCGAGGCAGCCAAAAACAATGCCACCGTGGTGACCGCGTCGCCGCAGTGCTACCTGCAATTCGAGCGGCATGGCGACGTCGTCAGCCTGGAGCAGGTCGTTGCAGCCTGCCTGCGATAAGATTTTATTCCCCTCTCGCCATGTAGCACCCATGATACCTTCCAGAGTATTTCTTACCAAGGGCGTGGGACGACATCGAGACAAGCTGCAGTCCTTCGAGCTGGCGCTGCGCGACGCCGGCATCGAGGTCTGCAACCTGGTCGAGGTGTCCAGCATCGTGCCGCCCAACTGCACGATAATCTCCGTGGATGAGGGCAGACAGCACATCCGGCCCGGCGAGATAACGTTCTGCGTGATGTCCCAGAACGCCACCGACGAGGCAAACCGGCAGGTGGCCGCCTCGGTGGGCATGGCGCTCCCCCGCAACCGGGATCTCTACGGCTACCTGTCGGAATACCATAGCTACGGGGAGCCAGCCAAGCAGGCCGGCGACTACGCCGAGGACCTGGCGGCGACGATGCTGGCGACCACGCTCGGCCTGGACTTCGACCCGGAGAAGGCGTGGGACGAGCGCAAGCAGGAATACCAGCTCAGCGGGCACATCGTGCGCTCCAGGAACGTGACCCAGTCGGCCCGCGGCGGCGCCGGCAAATGGACAACGGTGCTGGCCGCTGCCATATTTCTCTTCGACGAGTAGGCTATTCCAGCTGCATCTCCAGGAGCCCCCGATCGTTTTCCGCCCGATGGATGATGGCGGGGTCGAGCCGCATGAGCACGATTTCGTTGACCACCATCACCTCGCCGCCCATGAGATGACCGCCCACCAGCCCATGGTCGGAGCCCGCAAGCGCCACGTGGATATGGCAGACCACGTCGCCGCTGTCCCGTCGGCGTCCGATGTTGCCGTTCATGGACACCAGCTCGGCTGGCTCGTCCAGCGTCTCCGTCAGATATTCGGAGCCGTCGTAGTAGCCCACGGATGCCCCGTCGAGCATGCCGATGCCCGACAGGATAACCGCTGAGTGGACGTCGTAGCGCCGGGCCAGCCCCTCGATGTTCTCTATCGCGTTTCCCTCGGTAAACTTGGCGACGATGATGTCGCCCTGCTCTTTGACCTGCATGGAAATACAACCGGCAGGCGTTTAAAACGTTTAATCCCAGAACTGCCTGGTGCGAGAATAGGTTATCTCGGCCTGCAGGATCTCCTTCAGCAATGCGTTGCCCTCCAGCTGCATGCCCAGGATGCGGGCCGCCGTCCGGGGGCCGACACCGTAGCCGGCCAGGACCATCATCGCCTGTTTGCCATACTCGGCGACCAGGGAGGCGCTTTTCACCAGCTCGTCGTGCCGCCGGCTGTTCAGGCTGCCGCGGGCCACGGCCACCATCCGGCTGCCGCATTGGGGGCACTCCGGCGTGGCTCGCTTGACGGTGCTGTGCCATTCATGGGAGCAGTTCATGCAGCGCAGCGATATCCGTGCCTTCATCAGCCGCTGCTCCAGCGAGCGAAGGACTGCTGCGTCTACGTCGCCGGGCCGGAGCACCTCGCCCCGGGGTGCCTCGCCCTGCCGGGACATCGGCGAGACATGCTGCGCCTGCATATCCAGCCTGCCGTCCCGGAGCTCATGGAGCGCCTGCATCGCATGCCCGATGTCCATCTTTTGCCAGATGACGCGGTCTATCACCTCCTCCATCATGGGCATGTCGGAGAAGACGTCCATGAGCGCGTCCAGGGAGAGCAGGTAGGGGTCGGCGTCCTTGTTGAGCACCCCGAACTTCCGGGCGACCTTGATGAGCTCCCAGCGGATGAACGAGCTCCTTCGGAGGATGACCCGGAGCAACGCCTCGACGCTGTCCGGGTCGATGGAGTCCAGTATCTCCCGGACGAGCGACGCCGGAATCGGCCGGGCGATGCGCAGGTAGATGCGATAGCTGTCGCTGTCCATGCCCACGTTTTGCCCCAGGCGCTGCGCCAGCAGCGAGGCCAGGATGCGGCCGACCGTTTCATTTGTCCGGGTGCCATAATGCGTGGTGATGTACACGGTTTCCTCGCCGACCTCTATGGTGAGCAGCCGGTCGCTGGGGACGGCAAAGCCCTCGTTTTGCTGCTGCCGGACCTGCTCTTCGATGACGTCATCGGTGCCGCCGTCGGTGGTGCCGCCGGCTGCGGCACGGCGGCGCATGGCGCCGACCGCCCGGGCTATCTCGAAGGGCACCGGGATTTCTTCGCCCGACCAGTCGGGGGTCATGCTGGTCCGCCCGGCGGGTGCCACCTTGAGCGTATCGGTGCGCTCCACGACCTCCCAGGTCCGCCCCCGCATGATAAACCGGGCGCCCGGCTCGCAGTAGTCGACGACGAAGCTTTCGTCGAGCGTGCCGATCTGCTGGTTGCCGGACATGTCGACCACGTCGACGTTTTTTTCGTCCGGGATCATCGAGATGTTGTCCAGGAAATACTGCCGGGATTTCCGCTTGCGGTTGACGCTGCCGCCGTCGTACCAGAGGATGCGCTGCTGGTGCAGCTGCTGGAGCACCGCCTCGAACGTGTCCCGGTCCAGGTCGTGGAACGGCGTGGCGCAGTGCACCAGGTCGTACATCTTGCCGCTGTCGATGGACCGGTATTCCACGGCGATGGAGATAATCTGGTTGGCCAGGACGGCCAGGGGGCTGCGGCGGATGCGGGTGGGCTCCAGCCTGCCCTGCATGGTCCGCCTGGCGATGACCCTGGCCTCCGCGTAGTCCTCGGTGGTGGTGGCCACGATGGCTCCCCGGGCTGTGGCGCCCGCCCGATGCTCGCTTCGCCCCACGCGCTGCACCAGCCTGGTGACCTGCCGGGGCGAGTTGAACTGGATGACGTAGTCGGTGTGGCCGACGTCGATGCCCAGCTCAAGCGACGAGGTGCAGATGAGGGCTCTGACCTCGCCGTTTTTGAATGCATCTTCTGCGGCGATGCGGGTGTCCTTGGACAGGGAGCCATGGTGCACCTCTATGGAGGCCCCGGCCTCGTGCAGATGGGCGGCCAGCAGCTCGGCGCTGTCCCTGGTGTTGACGAACAGCAGCACCGACACATGCTCGTCGAGCATTTGTTGCATGACGCGGAGCACCGCCGCCATGTGGGGGTCGACGCCCAGCTCGGCCGCCCGCCGCCTGTCCGCAGCGGTGGCCTCGGGCAGCAGCACCTGGATGTCCATGTCCTTGCCGCCCGTGGTCTCAATGACCCGGATGGGCCGCCCGCCGCTCAAAAACTCCGCTACTTCGTCCGGGGAGCCCACCGTCGCTGACAGGCCCACACGCTGCACCGGGCCTGCAATCGCCGCTATACGTTCCAGCGCCACGGCGAGCTGGGCGCCCCGCTCGCTGCTGGCCAGCTCGTGTACCTCGTCGACGACCACGTATCGGACGTCCTCCAGGCTTTTCCGGAGGCGACTGCCGGTGAACAGTATCTGCACCGTCTCCGGCGTCGTGATGAGCATGTCGGGGGGATGCAGCGACTGCCGCCGCCGTTCCTTCCGCGTGGTATCCCCATGGCGGACGGCGATGTCGATGCCCAGCTGCTCGCCCCAGGACAGGGTCCGGCGGAGCATGTCCCGGTTGAGCGCCCGCAACGGCGTCACATAGAGCAGGCTGACGCCCTCCGCCGTCCCGTTGTCGAGCAGGCGCTGGAACAGCGGTATCAGGGCTGCCTCGGTCTTCCCCATCCCGGTGGGAGCGATGACCAGGCAGCTGTCACCCCGGAGCAACGGCGGGAGCGCCGCTCGCTGCGGCTCCGTCAGCTCGGTGAGCCCCTCGCCGTGCATGACCTCCCGGAGCGTTGGATGCAGCCCGTCCTTCATAGTATCGCGACCAGCGCCACGGAGAGAATACCGGTGAGAAAGATACCGTCGAACGTGCCGGCGCCGCCGATGGAGGCCGCCCGGGCTCCGATGTTTCCAAGCCGCGGAAGGTTCAGCAGGTCGGCGCCGACCAGCACCCCGATGACCCCGGCCACGAAGGCCACCACGGCGGCCTGCCCCGGCGGTGCCAGCAGGATGGCCAGCAGCGAGGCCAGCAGCGGCGGTATGAGCGCCGGCATGGCGATGCCCGTGCCCCTGACCGGGCGGGCCAGCTTGTAGCACACCGCGGCCACCACGACGGTCGCCGCCAGCAGATGAGGGTACAGCGCGGTGGGCAGCCGGGCCAGCAGGAACAGGGAGACGCCGATGGGGATGACCGCGCCGCCCAGGTTGAGGTTGATGGTGGTCGTCCCCTCCGAGACGTGTTTCACCGGTCGGAAGGGAAACCGTGAGGTGTCGTAGGAGACGTGCTCCCGCTGTCCCGCCACCTGCCATACGGGGATGTTGACGAAGCTGCCGAGCAGCACGCCGAAGAGCAGCATGACGGCGGCCCAGGGGGGAAACCCGAGCACCTGGAATACCTCGCTGATGGCGCCCACGAAAAACATGATGAACAGCAGGAATAGGAGCGGCAACGCAAGGAGGAGAAAGAGCATGCTTGAGGGCGCCCGAAACCGCATGGATGGCTAACTGCCGGATTATATAATAATTTTGGCGACGTCCGCCGTATCTCGCTCCGGCGGGTTCAGGCCAGGACCTCGAGGATGTAGCGGTGCACGTCGCCGTTGACGGCTATCTGGGAGATATGGTCTGCGGTTCCCATGGGCCAGGCTTTTCCGCTCACGATGTACAGCGGGCAGCCCTCCAGGCAGGGGCTCTCCGTCGGGACGAGCCCGTCCGTGGTATGGTTTACGCCGTCGCCGTCGAAGTCCTGCGGCTCCCCGATGGTAAACCCGATGTCCGTGCCCACGGCGTGGTAGTCCACGATGTCGCACCCCCGGTAGCCCATGGCCTCCAGAAACGTGGAATGATACACCATGTCCTGCGTCTGGCAGGCCCACCAGGGGATGGGGAGATAGCTCAGGATGTCGAGCAGCCTGTCGTCGACGTTGGGCGGGACGCCGTGGTTCGGCGTGCCCACCATGACCAGGTCGTCTATCTGCCGGCCGCCGATGGCAACATCGCTGTCGCCGTCGCCATACCACGGTGTTCCCTCGTCGCCCGGCTGCCAGGAGCTGTTCCAGTAGTCGACGTCCGCATACGGATGCTCCGCCATAAACCGGGATACGAGGCCGCCCATGCTGTGCGAAACGATGTCGAATGTCTGGTCCGGGCTGTACCCGTTCATGACCAGGGCATGCCGGATGGCGTCGCTGACCCGGGCGGCAATCCAGGGTATGTGGTGGTCGCTCCATCCAGGCGCGTAGCGGAGATACTGGATGCCCGGGACGCTGGTATCGAAGTCGAGGATGGTATGGCCCTGCCGCTGGAGCTTCTGCGTCAGGTTCCACCAGGTATAGTTGAGGATGCCGTCGGCCACCGAGCCGCCCCATCCGTGGACGAGCACCACGGGAAATGCGCCCGGGGTTTCCGGCTGCACCTGGAGCGTGGTCGTGCAGTCGCATCCCTCGAATTCTTCCTCGCCGCTCAGGTTTTCAGGCATCCGCACCCAGCAGAGCACCTCCATGGTCTCGTTTACATCCGAGATAAAAAACGGAACCGTTGCCTTTCCCGCAGCGTTCGTGACAGCGGTGTCCGTACGCAGCGGCTGCAGCTCGCTCCCGCCCGGGTCAAAAAAGGTCCAGGAAAGCGGCTGCCCGGCCAGGGGACGCCATCCCTCGTCGGAGCGCATGCGGAGCGTCGCCGTGAACATGACGGTCTCCCCGGCGGTCATCGTCGCCCGCTCGGCCGAAACCTCCACCGCGGTTTCCCGCACCACGGGAACGATAACCATCCGGGCCCGGGCCACATAGGTTTTCCGTTCCCATACGGCGCGCGCCTCGACGGTCACGTTGTGCATGCGGACGTCCACATCCGCCGGCGCGTCATAGGTGGCGTTGAGCTGTCCCGAGGCATTGGTCTCCGGGGGGCAGCGGACCGCTCCCGTGCCGCCCGAGGCGTTTATGTTCCATGATATCTCGGCTGATATCGGCGTGCCGTCGCCGTCGGTGAATGACAGCAGCAGCTCCGTGGAGGCGCCCTCCGCCAGGGTGGCCGTGTCAGGGGAGAGCACCAGGGAGCCGGCTGCCCCGCCGTTCTCGCCCGGGGCATACCAGTTGTAGGCGATGACCGCGGCGCCGAGCGCCAGGATGACTATGAAGAGCAGACCGGCTTTCCATGTGGCGTCCATTACCGGTTACAACACCCCCGCTTTTAATATATATTGCCGTTCAAATATCGAACTGAGCAAACATCGAACTGAGGCGGCTACAGCACCACGTACACGTCGACGATGTCCCTGGAGACGTTGCCGGTGTCGCTGTACGCGTAGACCTCGACGGTATGCCGGCCGGGCAGGACGTCCAGCCGCCAGGAAAACGGCGCCTGGCTGTCCGTGTAGCGCGGCATGCCGTCCAGGTAGAACTCGACGCGCTCCGTGTTCTCGGCGTCGACCTGGACGGTGGTATGCCCGTAGACCCGGGGGATGCCTATCTGCAGCACCGCCCGCCCGAAGATAGATGGTATCTCGTGGTCCAGGATGTAGCTGTGGTAGCGCCGCGGGTGCTCGATGTACACCCGGGGGACGTCGGGCTGGAAGTTGCCATATACACCGTCGATGTACAGGATGCCGGTGCCGCCGTAGCAGCCCGGGATGAACATGTCCATGTCGTATGCCATCCAGAACCAGCCATTGTCGCCCCAGCTTTTCCCCCAGCTGTTTTTGACCAGCCAGGCCTCGCGGTCGTCGTCGTATCCCATCAGGGTGACCAGGTGGCCGCCGTCGAGCCGGCCCCATCGGTGCTCGTAGACGCCGCCCTTGTAGTACATGAAGTCCTTGTACACCCAGATGCAGATGGTCAGCGGCCCGTGTTCGATGAGCGCCTCCTTGATGGCCGCCTCGTCGCGGGGTACCCATCCCCATTCCTGGATTTTGACGGTCCGGTTCCGCCAGCCGGGCAGGGTGTCGTTGCAGGGCTGGTCGCCCCGGCGATGCGGGTCGGGGAAACATCCCTCGTCGGGGACGCCGTGTTCGACGAGATAGTCAGCGGCATCGGATACGTTGACCCCCCATTCGCAGGTGCCGCCGGCGCAGAAAAAGAGATGCATCTCGGACAGGTCAGGGTTGAATCGCTCCTGGCGCTGATACTGCATCATGGTCTCCATGGCCGCACATAAAGCGTAGGCTTCGCAGCTGGGGCAGGGCTCCTGGTTTTTGACGCCCGTGGTGTAGTCGGTGCCGTTGATGTTCCGCCAGCTATACGTGTCGGGCAGCCCCGTCTCCCCGGCCGGTGACGCCGTCGATGCCGCATGTGCACCTCCGAGGGAGAGGGTGAGAAGCGAAATAACAAGCAGGGCGGCAAGCTGTTTTTTCATGGCGGAAAAACAGGCGGTGGCTTTTAACGTTTCTGTCCCATATGGCAATGTTTTTAACGCCGCTGGCGTTGGAAGGATGGAGGCCTATTGTGGCGCATCGTCTCACCATCCTGCAGGTCAACGACAGCCACGCCTACCTCCGTCCCCACATGGAGCTGTTCCGAGGGGGCGGCAGCGAGGTGTACCGGCAGGCGGGCGGCTTCGCCCGTATCGCCACCCTGTTCCATCGGATACGGCGGGAGCGGGAGGCGGTCGTTGTGCTGGACAACGGGGACACGTTGCACGGTACCTATCCGGCGGTGGAGAGCCGCGGTGCTACCCTGGTGCCCGTGCTCAACGCGCTGGGGTTCGATGCGATGACCGGCCACTGGGATTTCGCGTATGGGCCCGAGCGACTCCGGGAGCTGGTCCGGCGGCTTGACTACCCGCTGCTGGCGGTGAACTGCTACCGCGGGGATACCGATGAGCCGATGTTTCCGCCGTACCGTGTGCTTGAGCGCGGCGGTCTTCGCGTGGCCGTCATCGGTGTGGCGGCGACGATTGTGGACAAGACGGCGCCTGCCTCGTTCAGCTCCGGGGTTTCGCTGACGTTGGGACGGGACGAGCTGCCCGGGGTTGTCGAGCGGGTGCGGGACGGGGAGCGCGCCGACCTTGTCGTCGTATTGTCGCATCTCGGGTTTCCGCAGGAGATGCAGCTGGCCGCCGACATTGACGGCATCGACGTGCTGGTGAGCGGGCATACCCACAACCGGCTGTACCGTCCGGCGCTGGTCAACGGCACGCTGCTCATGCAGTCGGGCTCCCATGGCTCGTTTGTCGGCTGCCTGGACCTGCTGGTCGGCGATAGCGGGGTGGAGGGCTACGAGCACAGGCTCATCCCGGTGGATATGTCCGTCGTGCCGGATGAACGGGTTGCCGGGCTGGTGGATGAAGCGGTCGAGCCATACCGCGACATGCTCTCCGAGGTCGTCGGCCGAACGACGACGGCGCTCAACCGCGGCCGGGTGATGGAGACCACGATGGACAACCTTCTATTGCAGGCCATGCAGGAGGCGAGCCACGCTGAGCTGGCGTTTTCCAACGGCTGGCGGTACGGCGCTCCGGTGCCGACGGGCGAGGTGACGGTGAACGATCTGTGGAACATCGTGCCGGTCAACCCGAAGGTGTCGACCTGCGAGCTGTCCGGCGCCGAGCTCCGGCGGATGCTGGAGGAGGACCTGGAGCTGGCGTTTTCCCGCAATCCCTATGGGCAGATGGGCGGCTACGTGAAGCGCTGCCTGGGGCTCACCGCCTACTTCAAGGTGGAAAATCCTGCCGGTCATCGCATCGAGGAGCTCTATGTCGGCGGCCGGCGGGTGGAGGACGATGAAGTCTATGAGGCCTGCTATGTCACCGTGCAGGGCGTCCCCGAACGCTATGGCGGCAACCGTATGGACCTTGATGTCGACGCCGTCGGGGCGCTCCGCCGCTACCTCTCGGAGCATGAGCCGGCGCGGGCTGACCTGCGGGGCACCGTGGTGCCGATATAGGCGTTTATGCTGGGGCGTTATATATAAAAGTCCTGTCTGTCTTTGCATATGTGGATGTTGCCTGGATGACGGCGGCGTTGACCTCGCTGGTGGTGTTCATTGCGTCGCTTGTCCATGGGATAGCCGGTTTCGGATATGCACAGGTGGCCATGGGGCTGCTGCCCCTGTTTCGGAGCCCGGGCCCTGCCTCGGTGGTGTTCACTATTACGGCTATCGCGGCTAACTGGCGGATTTTCTGGAGCGTTCGCGACGATTTTGCCTGGAAAGCCTGGACGGTGCCGGTCGTCGGGCTGGTCGTCGGGCTGCCGATAGGTATCTATATGTTCCAGGGATTGGACGAGGGGCTGCTGCGCCTGGTGATCGGGGTGGTGTTGCTGCTGTCCGTTGTTTTTATCGTGGTGATACGGCAGAGTGAGCTGTTTGACGCCTGGGTTGGGCAGCGCACCGTCAGTCCGGGCTGGATGTGGGGTGTCACGGCCGGGTTTTTCGGCGGCGTTCTGGGCGGGGCGGTGGCTATCCCGGGGCCGCCGATGATTCTCTACGGGGCGTTCATGCTGGCAGCTGGTTTTTGGAGCGACCGGGAGATGAAGGCGGTGCTGACCGCGTTTTTTGGCACGTTGATGGTGTACCGGCTGGGAACGTTGGCAGTCACTGCCGATGTCACAGTGCCGCTCACCGTGGAGGCCTTGATCGCGCTGCCGGCTCTCCTGCTCGGCGCCTGGATGGGCATCCGGGTGTTTGACCGGCTGCCGCAGCATATGTTCCGCTGGATTGTGCTCGGGGCGCTCACGGTGACCGCTGTCCTGCTGATTGCCGCGGCGTTCTAAAAAGGGATGGCAAGAGGATGCGGGCCCGGTGACGGGGACGGTCGCGCTGCCGCCGTTCAGCGTTCATCTACCTGGTCGTCTGCTATCCCCAGCGTTTTCTTGGCCAGCTGGCAGAGCCGGCACACCTCTTGGATGGCATCTGCGCCGTCGATGATGCGCCTCGCTGACTCGTCGAACTCCTGCTGCATGGGTTCGTCGAAGTCTACGAGGGCCCCCCGTTTTTTTGAGAGGTACTGGGAGACGGCGGCCCGGCTGACGCCCAGATGCTCGGCGGCCTCACTCTGGGTGAGCCCTCTGTCGACGAGATGCTCGGCGAGTTCTTTCCGGATGGCGGGGTGGACGTCCCAGGAGAGGATGGCGCAGGGGGTTTTTCCGCCCATGGCCCGTGTTTTCCGCCCCCGCCGGGCGGTCTCTTTTTGTGTATCGGTGAGCAGGCCGATGGTGCCGGTGATGTCTTTGACGGTGACGATGATGCCGAGCAGTTGCCCCTCGTCATCTTTATAGGGCGTTGCGGTCAGGATGCTGTGGACGTGCTGGTCTTCACCGGTCTTTTTTTCCATGACGTATTCGACGGCTGTGTCGTCTTCCAGTATCCGGGTGAGCGGACAGTTCGGGGTGCCGCACAGCGTGGTGGGGAACACCTGGTGGCATTGTTTGCCTCTGGCTTCTTTTTCGCTGCTGCCGATGAGCGCCGTATATGTCTTGTTGGCGCGGTGGACCCTGAAGTCGGTGTCGATGACGCAGATGCCGTCGCCGGTGCTTTCCAGGATGCGGTCGAGTTCTTCCTTGTTCTGCCGGAGCTGTTCGTCCCGCTGGTGGCGGTGCAGGGCCACCTCGATGGCCGCCCGGAGCTCCCGCTCCTGGAACGGCTTGAGGAGGTAGCTGTAGGGTTCGGTGTCGACGGCCCGCTCCACCGTTTTCCGGTCGGCGTAGGCGGTGAGATACAGGATGGGGATGCTGATGTGTTCCCGGATATGGCGGGCTGCCTCGATGCCGTCCATGCCATCCTTGAGGCGGATGTCCATCAGGACGATGTCCGGCCGGTGTTCTTTTGCGGCGCTGATGGCTTTTTCGCCGGTGTCGACGATGCCGTCCACCTGGTGGTCCCATCGCTCCACCATTTTCTTGATGCCGGTGGCGGTTATCAGGTCGTCCTCGACGATGAGAATGGAGGTCATGCTGCCACCTCGCCGGGCAGGCTAAATCTCAGGGTGGCCGTGGTGCCCTCTCCCCCGGCGAACTCGATGGTGCCGTCCAGCTGCGCCGCCAGCAGGTCGACGAGCTGCAGGCCGAGCGTTTCACTGTCACCTGCAGCCTCGCCGATGCCGACGCCGTCGTCGCTCACCGTCAGCATGCAGTTCCCGTCGCTGCATCGCGCCGAGAGATGGATGGTCCCCGTCTGGCCGTCGGGGAATGCATGCCGGAAGGCGTTGGACAGCAGCTCGGTCGCGACGAGGCCGCAGGGAATCGCCGTGTCCAGCGGCAGGTCCATCTCCTGGACGTCGACGTCGAGCGAAAGGGCACTCTCCGGGCTATAGGTCTGCATGACGTTGTATGCCAACTGGGAGAGATATTCCTGCACGTCGACATGTGACAGCTCCGGCGACCGGTAGAGATGCTCATGAATGAGCCCCATGGACTTGACGCGAAGCTGCATGTCCTGCAGCGCCTGCCTCGCCTCCGGGTCGTCATGCTGTATCGACTCCATCTGCAGCATGCTCGAGATGACCTGCAGGTTGTTTTTCACTCGGTGGTGTACCTCCCGGAGCAGCACATCTTTTTCTTCAAGCGACTGTTTGAGCTCACGGTTGGTCTGCTTCTGCTCCGTGACGTCGCGAGCGACCTCGATTGCACCTTTAACATCGCCTGCCGTGTCTTTCACAGGTGCTCCGCTTATCTCCCATGAGCCCTGGCCGGAAGGCCAATGTGGCTGGTTTTGCGGTGTTAATTCCCCCTGGTGTGGCTTGCCGGCCGCCATGGCCCTTGTGACCGGGCATTGGTTGCATTCTCGGTCGAGCCCCCACACCTCGTAGCATTTTTTCCCCTTTATTTCCTTCAGCGTTAAACCGGTGGCATCCAGATATGCCTTGTTGGCCCAGATGATGCGATGGTCTGGGTCGTGATAGGCCAGTATCTCGTTGATGTTATCTAAAATTAAGGATTTTTCATGCTCTAACCTTTGCAGCTCTCTCTCCGCCTGTTCCCGCTCCGTGATGTCCCGGACCACGCATATCAATCCGCCGTCGTCCAGCACCGTCAGCGACACCTCCTGGGGAAACGCGCTCCCGTCTTTTTTCCGGCCGACGGCTTCCCCGCGCCAGTGTCCCTGCCGTCTGAGCCGGGGCATGAACTCCTCTTCGAAGCGCTGCCGCCAGGCTTCATCGTAGAGCATATGCCATGTCTTGCCGAGGAGCTCGTCTGGGCTGCCGTAGCCGTTGATGCGGGCGTGCGCCTGGTTGAGGTAGATGTATTCCTCGTCGGCGTTCAACACCGCGATGCCGTCGATGGAGCTCTCGATGGCCGTTGTCCACCGCCGGATTTTTTCCCTCGCTTTTTTCTCCGCGGTTATGTCCCGGGCGATGCCCTGTATCGCATGCGGTTCCCCGTCCTTGTATATGAGCGACGCGGTGGTCTCCACCCAGATGTGCGAGCCGTCCCTGCGCAGCAGTCGAAATTCGGTGAGCTCGTCCTGCGCCCCCGTCTCCCGTATTTTTTCCAGCGTTTCGTAGGCCAGGGGGAGCTGGTCTTCGTCGAGCAACTCCTCAAACGAGAGAACTGTTAACTCCTGCTTGGTGTAGCCGAGCATGTCGAGCGCCGCCCGGTTGGCGTCGATGAACTGTCCCTGCAAATCGTGGGCGTAGACGGCGTCCATGGAGCGCTGGTAGAGCGCCTGGTAGCGCTCCATGCTTTCTCGCAGTTTTTTTTCCGCTTTTTTTTGTTCGGTGATGTCTTCGACGCTGCCCTCATAGCAGCGGATGCTCCCGTCATCGTCGTAGTACGCTTTGGCGCTTTCCCGCACGTAGATGGTGGAGCCGTCCTTGCGTTTCCAGGCGCTTTCCAGGCCGTGGACCTCTCCGTCTTCCTCCATGGCTTTCTTGAAGATGCTTCGCGGGTAGCCCGGCTCGTATCCCGCGTTTTCTAGGTCTCGCTCGGCCAGTTCTTCGAAGGAGTCGTAGCCGAGCATGTCCACGGCTGCGGGGTTGGCCATGGTTATCCGGCCGTCGGGCGTGGTCTGGTACAGGCCGACGGTTGCGTGCTCGTACAGGTGGCGGAAGCGTTCCTCCGTTTCGCGGAGCCTGGTGACGTCTTCGAACATGCAGTGCGTCCGCTCGATGGAGCCGTCGTCGGCGTAGGCTATCCGTCCGTTGAAGGAGGCGTGCAGGATATCCCCGTCTTTTTTTGTGAGCTGCAGTTTGCAGCCCCGGATGTATCCCTGTTTTTTGAATCGGGTAAACTGCTGTTTGAATGTGCGCCGCTGGCCGGGTGGCATGAGCTCGCCGAACCAGTTGCCGATGACCTCGCCGCGCGTGTAGCCGAGGGTGTCGCACCAGCAGCTGTTGACGTCGATGATGGTGCCCTCCTCGTCGAGCGACTGGTAGGGGAGCGGCAGATGGTCGTGTTCTCCGTCGCTTAACATGTTTTATCCAAGGAGCATGGCTATATAACAGTTGCAGTGGGGGCGCGACGAAACGCCTGGGGCAACCTCCCTGAAACAAACGCCAGATATAGGAAAATTTTATATAGGGTTAACCGTTGTTATTGTGCGGTCGCCCTGCCTTTACCGGCACAGGAGGATTGAGTCCAAACGCGCTCAATTTTTTTGGCGTCGTTCGCCTCCACCTCCACCCTCAATCCCCCTGATGGCCGCATTTACCTTGTATCCGACGGTACCCGCTCATTCCCCCAGATACGATGCAGCCATACCGGCGAACTCCTTGAAAGACACAATCCGGTCAACCACCTTTTGGGCGCCGGCTTCACGCAAACGGTCGCCCCAGGCCGTATCCGACCAGGCCGTATACCCCCATATCACGGCATCTTCGTCGACGTCGAAAAGAGCCTGGGCGGTGCCGACGCCGTCCATGTGTTTGCCCTCTCCGCTGCGATGCTCGTCGATAATCTTCTCATCCGAGTTGCTTCCCGACAGGTTGAGATCCATCACCACCAGGGCCGGCGGCGTCCCCCGCCCGGCAAGCTCCCGGTACTTCGCGACGCCGTCCTCGCCGGTCAGCGCCGACACCACCACGACGTTCGCCATACGCTCCAGATATGCCTTCAGGATTTCCTGGATGTCCGGCTCGTCGTCCACGACGAGCACATGTTGTTTATTCATGTATTTCACCCTTGGTGACGATGTTTTTGATGACCGCCTCCACCCGCCGGATAGCTATCTCGGCCCGACGTATCTTCTCCGCCGCCTCCTCCGACATCTCAGCCATTGAAAGCTCCATGTACCCCTTGGTAATGGCAATGGGGTTCAGGAAGAAATGCGCAGCATCCGCCTTAAATTGCTTCTCCAGCTCCAGGGCTCGCTCCATCTCCGCCAGGGCCTGCTTACGCTCCTCCTCCGCCTGTTTTTGCTTCGTGATGTCCCGCACGGCGCCCATGGCGGCCTCTGTGCCCTTGTAGGTGATGGCGGTCATCGAGAACTCGCAGTATCGGACGTTGCCATCCTTGGTCACTACCCTGGCATGGTAGACGGAGGGTGAACCCTCGCCTCGGACCCATTTGTGGTGGATATCCTTCACTATGTCGAGGTCATCCGTATGGATGAGCTCCCAGATGGAGAGGTCCATCAGCTCTTTCTCGCTGTACCCGCTGAGCTCCGTCACCCTGTCGTTGACGAACAGGAACTCGTCGCCGCGGTAGATAAAAATGGCGTCGTGGCTGGCCTCGACGATGGCCCGGTATTTCGCCTCGCTTTCCTCCAGTTCCCGCTGTATCCGTTTCTGCTCGGTGAGGTCGAAGGAGATGCCGATGATGGCCTCCAGGTTTCCGTCTTCGTCGAAGTAGGGAACGTCCGTCACGATGACCGGGAATGTGCTGCCGTCCTTGTGCTGCACCTGAAATTCCCCGGCCCATTTTTTTCCTTGCCGGAGGTACTCCATAGTCTCCTGTGCCTGCTCCCGCGACATGTTCGTCGGCGTGACGTTCACGATGTTCTCCTCCAGGACCTCCTCGGCTTTCCAGCCGTACAATTCCTCGGCAGCATTGTTCCAGTAGATGATTTCTCCCTCCGGCGTGGTCACGATGACCGCCTGCCCGACGTTGTCGAGCATCCGGGCCTGAAATGCCTGCTGGCGCTCCATTTCCTTTTGCCGGGTGATGTCCTGCGCCGTTCCAAACACCTCGGATACCGTCCCGTCCTCGGCCATCGTTGCCGTTCCAAGGGCGTGCATCCACCGCATGTCTCCGTCGGGCCGAACGATGCGGAACTCGATGTCAAAGGGTTCTCCCTTCTCGCTGGCCGTGGACATCGCCTCGTTCAGGCGCGGCCAATCGTCGGGATGGAGATATTTTTCGTGGTCGGCAAACGAGGGCTCACCCTCCTCCGGGTCGAGGCCGAAAATGCGGAATATCTCGTCGGACCAGACCGGCGTCCCCATATCGGGGTCGAGCTTCCAGTGGCCGATATGGGCGACCCGCTGCGCCTCCTTATGCAGGCGCTCGCTTTCCTTCAGCTCCTCCTCCGCCTGCTTCCGCTGGGTGATGTCCCGTGCAGATCCCTGGAAGCCGACGGGCTGTTCCCGGTCGTCAACGAGCATTTTCCCCGTTATCTCCACCGGGATTTCATTGCCGTCCTTTCCGACGATCTGTGATTCGAATCTGGCGTGGCCTTGCTTCGGCCACCGCTGCAGGTACTCCTCCACCTTTTCCCGCATCTTTTCCGCCTGCTCCGGCGGTGCGTGGTCGGTCGGCCTGGTGCCAATCCATTCCTCCGGCTCATAGCCAGTCATCTCTTTGAGGGAGGCGCTGAGATAGGTGAACTGCATGTCGAGGTCCGTCTGCCAGATGACGTCGATGGCGTTCTCGGCGAGCAGCCGGTATTTTTCCTCGCTCTGCTGCAGGTCGGTGACGTCCATGCCCACGCCGTGTATACGTTGCAGCGAGCCGTTCTCCCACCGGTTGAACGAGTTCCAGCTGATGACGTGTGGTTCTCCCCGCTTGTCCGTCATCTCCATCTCCACGCCGCGGACGTCCTCGCCGGCGTTGAAGCGCTCGTACAGCTCGTCGACCTGCTCGCGTGTGCTGCCGGGATAGAACAGGTCCCACCAGTTTTGGCCCACGACCTCCTCCACCGTGTAGCCCATCAGCTCCTCCACGTAGCCGTTGACAAACCTCGTTGTCCCGTCGGGGTCAAGCTGGCATATCAGGCCCGGGGTGGTCTCCACGAGCTGCCGGTATCGCTCCTCGGCCTCCCGGTGTTTCTCCTCCAGCTCCATGTCGTAGAGGGCGAACGCCATGTCGTTGGCCATCTCCCACAGCAGCCCGGTTTCCTCCTCCATTTTGTGCCGCTCGGCGGGGAGGAGAATGGACAGTGCTCCATACATGTTGCCGAGGTAGCTCAGCGGCACGGTAACCGCGGTGTATGCTTCCTCGTATCTATCGGTCCAGGGGCAGTCCGGGCACATCGCCTCCCTGTCTTCCACGGTCACCATGTCGCCGTCGGCCATCGCCCGGTCCATACAGGCGGGCATACGTTTGTCGGTGCATTTCTCGGTACCATCCCGGCCGACGCAGACGCCGATGTGTGCCTCGCCCACCTCGTCTGTCAGGAACATGCGGACCTGATGATATCCGTGGATATTGGCAAGAAACGTGCAGGCCTTCGTCGCCAGCTCCTCGGGGTCTGACTCCTGGACGATGAGCCGGTTGACCTCCCGTATCGCCCGCAGCAGGCTGTTCAGCCGTGCCATGCGCTGTTCCACCCGTTTCCGCTCGATGGCGTACTGGATGGTATGGACCAGTATCTCGCTGTTGACGTTTCCCTTGGTCAGGTACTCCTGCGCTCCCTCCCGGGCCATCTCGAGGGCCAGCTCCTCGTCCTTGAGCCCGGTGAGCACCACGACGGGTATGAGCGGCGCCCGCCGCTGCACGGCCTTGAACGTGTCGATGCCCTGGCTGTCGGGCAGCTCGAGGTCGAGGAGCACCACGTCTGCATCGTGGCCGTCGAGAAACGCTGTTCCCCCTTCGAGCGTGTCCCGTGTCGTGACCTCGAACCTGATGTCGTCAAGGTCTGTGAGCATCTCCTGCACAAGCCGGGCATCTGCGGGGGTGTTCTCTATCAGCAGCACCTGAATGGTTTTCATGCTCTATTCCTCTCTGTGGTGGAGGCGCGACGGTGCCGTGCCCATGTCCATCTCTGCCAACGTCCTGTTCCCGTACAATGGCGATGCAGGAGGTACACTGCTTTCCATCGGGTTCCATATGACCGGACCGCGCAGGCGATGATGCCGATACCGGTGAGGGCGCTATGGCGTCTCGTGGTTTCCCTCAACACGGTATTAACAACAGTTTATCATATTTAAAATATGGTATATATGCTGGATATGGCGTATAAAAACCTGGTGTCCCGGCGGTGTGATGGCGTACAGGCGACATCCCCATACCGACCATATGCTAGTCTCTGCGAATAGGATTTTTTCTTGGAAAATATCAACAGAATTAAAAGCAGGGAGCCTGCTCCCTGCAGGGAGGGGAGCAGGATGTCGCTCGAAAGCTTTGGGCAGAAAATTGGCACACTTATAGAGAGACAATATTGCGAGGTTATCAAAACATGGGTGGAGCTCTTCGTTCCTGCAAACCCGGCCTATTCAGTGGAAGAGACCATCCATCTGCTGTCTATGACCGGTGCTCGGAACAGCTATGTCAACGCGGTGGCCAAAAATCTGAAGACGGCTGGCCATGACGTCCAAACCGGGGAGACCGCTCTGGGGAGAATTCGTTCACTTCAATCCAGGGAGCTGTTCACCGACATGAAACAGGCGAATGATGCCATCATCAACCGGGCGGTAGAACGTGACGAATTGGATGGCGGACTCGTCGTGGCTATGGATGCACACAACGTGTATCGCCATACCAAGATACCCATGGATGCTACCCGGAAACGAACTGCCTCAGATATCAGAACGCTGAGGGGAAGAAAACCGAAGAATGGCACCTGTTACGCACATGAATATATGACGGTGCAAAATGTAAAAATGAGGGACGAGCCGACCTATGTATGTGCATTTGACCGGGTGCTGCCCCTTCAAAACACGACCGAGATCGCCCGGGGTCTGTTGCGGGAAACCACAGCCAAGACCAATACATCCATAGAGCTGGTGATGGCGGATGGTGCCTTCGACGACATCGACACCCTGTCCATGTTCATGGAGGAAGACCTCTCCTTTCTGGTGCGAGCCGACCAGGACCAAAGAGTAAAACGAGTCATAGAAGAGAAGGGAGATGACTATCATATTGAATATAGCTACGTGAAAGGAGACACCAAACGACATGTAACGGCCAATCTCATCGTACTGAACGTTGCCTGGCTGAAAGAACATGGGATAAAATATCCCTTAAAAAAGAAAGGCCACATCACCTTTTTCACCAATCTTTCCCCTGACGAAAACGAGTCTGAGAAGTCTTTCTGTCTTAGGCTCGCCAGATACTACAAAAAGAGATGGGGGATTGAGACCGGCTATCGAGACATCAGCGATTTCGAGGCAAAGACTCATTCTCTCAGTGACGCGGTCCGGTTGTTCCTTTATCTGCAAGCCATCCTTCTCTACAACCTCTGGGTGCAAATCAACCTGACGTTCAAACAGGACCCGGAACGGCAAAAACATTTCCCCGACGGGATACCCAAGTCCACCATCACCTTCCTCATCGAGCAGACAATACAAGAGAAAGTGGGTGACACACCAGACATTTAGCCCGTGGATACATGGCTCCATGTCGCCATGCCCACGATGAGAGAGCCGGAGCTATCGGCAGCTCCCTCAGCCCCGGCCGAGTTTTCCCACATCGAATGGTATCCGGCGGCTCCTGCCGCCGCCCTCAGCCCAGAATGCTCTCTCTGGAAAACCCAGAGAGGAAAATCAACACAAAAAACCACATCATTCGCAGAGACTACTATGGAGTATACCGGGACATTTTATCCCCGCTTTTTACGGGGTCGGTCGGGAAGGCAAAACGGTCCTCTATCAATCCTTCGGGGAGCCATATATACATCGAGAGTAACCATACAGATGCGTCTTGTATACCATGAGTAAACCGGTTTGGCGAAGATTTTATATATGGTCGCGCATATATAGGGCTGGAGGCAAAACATGCAGCGCAAAAACAAAAAGAAAGCACTTAAAGTGCTGGTCTCCCTAGTTGTTGCTTTTGCAATGATTGGGATTCCAGCATCTATATTTGTACCGACTACTGCAGCAACCGATACCAACGATGACGGCGGCATGGAAACCACGTTTCCATTTGGCCGTGGCCACACCCCCGATGACAAGGCAGGCGCAACCGACCCCTACGGCAACATAACGGTCTATTCGCACGACTTCGACGGAACCATCGACATTACTAACTGGACCATTATGTCCGGATACCCGACCAATCCGTACG
>JAWOAW010000018.1:0-8428 GCA_046498345.1 Thermoplasmatota archaeon | reverse complement strand
TTCCCCTGCCGCCTGCCTCAAACCGATGGTGCTGCTACCATCCGGGAAACGCGTAGGAGAGAAAAATCGGGAGATGCAAGAGCTGGTAGATCATCCAGCGGGCGTACATGCCGGGATGCCAGCTGTTAAGCAGATGGCCCTCGTACATCTCCACGTCGTCATCCCAGCATATCTCCGACGGCATCACCGGGCCCCGGAACGTGCCGCGCAGGTCGAGGTCGATATCCTGATGCCAGTAGGCGGCCCAGACGAGCTCCGTGCAGTACCAGGCTTCCGCTTCGGGGGCCGGATCCTTCGACCGGTTTATCATGGGCCGCAGGAAGTTGAGATACTGGTAGGGCTTCCCGAGCTGCGAGACGGCAAAATCCACGGCGGCCTCACGCTGCGATGCATTTGCAGAGACAACGCGGCCGTATCGTATCGCCTCCGTATACCGTTCAAGGTAGCTGGCTTCCACGACGCGGACTACGCCCCGGCCAGCCGGCGTCGCCTCCACGATGCTGCCGTTGCCCAGGTACAATGCGACATGGTCCCAGCCCGGGTCGGTATCATAATGTTTCCATTCGCAGAAAAAGATGTCGCCAGCCTGCGGGGAGGCTGCTCCATCGCCAGCGGCTGTGCCGGAGGCTGCCTCCAGGGCTGCCGCAGGTGAAAACACCAGGGATACCATGATGGCTGCTGCGACCACGCCGAAACCGGGAGGACTTCGCATACTATCCGGCATATCATGGCAGGCCCCCAATATAAAGGTTGTTCAGCCGGACGGCGCACGACGGCTTACAAATATTAAATATATCCTGTTCAATTATCACTGAGGCTGATAGATATGCCCGGGGACGAAATAAAAAAAGAAAAAGTGCGCAGCATGCTGACACCCGAGGTGCTGGTCTGCGGCGGCTGCCAGGAAAAATACAGCGAGCAGGCGTCATGCGCCGGCTGCGGAAAAAACATGCTCAGCCCTGGCTACAGCGGCATGGTCTACGAGTGCCCCCTGTGCGGCGAGCTCTACTGCGAGGGCTGCTGGGACAAAAAAGAAGGCCACGTCTAGCCCGACGCTAGCCAGGCAGCTGCCCCTATACTGCGCCAGGCAAGCCGCGATATAGCCGGCGGGGGTCGAGCAGACGCCGGCCCAGGGTTGACCGGGATGCCGGCGGCCATCCATACCCCGCATACCGCCGGTTGCCATGACCGAGGGCAGCCGCCCGGTGAACAACCGGACCGGGAGCCTTCCTGCCCCACAGCTCTCCGCCGTTGAACGCCATCTCTTTTTCGTAGCGGACCATGGACAGCAACAATAAAAACGCGGCGCAGCATGGGCGGAACGTTTTTATCCAAGACGGCGGATGAACGATATGGAGGACAGCAGCGATTTCGTCTACGAGCTGGGCATGCTCCGCCGCGTCCGCCGGGAGGGATGGCGGCTGGCCGGCGTCGACCGGCCGGAGAGCGTCGCCGAGCATGCATTGCGGGCGGCCCAGTTAGGATACCTGCTGGCCTGCATGGAGGGCTACGAACGGCCGGACGAGGTGGCGGCTATGCTGGTGTTCCACGACATGGGCGAATGCCGCATCGGCGACGTCCACAAGGTGGCCAACCGGTATGTCCAGGCTGACGAGGAAGCGGCGGTGACGGAGCAGTGCAGCCGGCTTGGCAACGCTGGCGAACGCATCCTGGCGCTCTGGCGGCGCTTTGAAGCAGGAGGCGACCCGGCCGGTGTCATCGCCCGGGATGCCGACCTGCTGGAGATGGCGGCATCCGCTCGGGAGTACATGGCCACGGGTTATCAAGGTGCTGAGCGCTGGCTGGATGCCATCGAGCCCCGGCTGTCCACCGGCGCGGGCCGCCGCCTGTTTGACGGGCTGCTGGACACCTCGCCGGATGCATGGTGGCGGGGGCTCAAGCGGCTGTAACCTTTGCTTCCACTGAAATGTTAAATATCCTCGGGCGATATGGCGACCGAGGTATGTGGTATGGTAGAGAGCAGCTCCTGTGGACAGGACGACTGGCGGCGCATCGGGACGTTTGGCACGAGGCTTGCCATGTACCGGAAGGGGTTCCGGCGCCGGCTGGTCGACGAGAAAGGCAATATCGTTGTTGAGTATACGCTTGAGTGAGCCAGGGAGCTGCCTGGTGGCCTGCCCGGCGTGTGGGGTTACCGGGTGGACTGCACGGTTACGTCTATCTGGTTTTCTCCGAACTCGGCGACCCAGGGCATGCGGACCACGATCTCCCGGTTGCGGGGCACGTCCAGGCCTTCTATCCTGTTTTTCTCCATGCCGTTGACCCGGAGGATGGCGGTGATGTCGTCGGCGTCTGCCTCGCCGGTGTTGGCAACGGTGATGATGGCGGTGACCTTTTCGCCCTCTGAAAATGTTTCGGGTTCATGGCGGACGTCTTCCACCGACAGCCGGATGCGGGGCTTACGGAGCAGGGTTGTCACGTTCAGCGTGGCGGTTTTTCCCCGGCGTTTTTTGGGGCGGACCGCGAGGTCTATGGAGGCCCATTCGTCGAGGGATGCACCGGCAGCGGTCTGCACCTCCATGGATATCGTGGTGTCTTCGCCGGCGTCGAGGGAGAAGGTTTCCTTGTCCAGCGTGACAGTCCAGTCGTCCGGGATGTCGCCGCTGACGGCCGCCGTGTATGCCAGGGTTTTCGGGTCTCCCACGGTTTTTTCCAGCGGGTTAGAGACGGTTATCTCGTAGGTGGCGGCGAAGCCGGGGGCGACCTCTTTCATCTGCTCGTCGCATTCCAGCGTGACGTACTGCCGGGCGTAGGCGGTCAGGAACACGGCGATGGCGAGCAGGGCGATGACGCCGCCGAGGAACAGGGCGAACAGCACCGCTGCCGGAATCCGCTCCAGCAGGGTTTTGTCCTCCCCGCCACCGCCCCGCATGACGGCGGTCGTGGTAACCGACGCGCTGTCCTGCTTGGTGGAGTCGTTTTGTGACGTGGCGGTGAACCTGAGGGTCTGCTGGCTGTTGTTTGCCGCGTCCATGGGAATGGATACGGTGACGTCGGCGGTGCCGCTGCCGCCGGAGGATAGCGAGATGGATGGCTGGGCGAGCGAGGCCTCCCAGTCGCCGGCCGATGTCGCGGAGAGCAGGTAGGTGTCCGCGATGTCGCCGGTGTTGGTCACGGTGAACCGGTATGTGACGTTGCCGCCGGGCGGGCCTTCCTTGCCGCCCGGTCCCTGGACGGAGACGCCGTAGGTCTGCTCCGCCACGGTGGTGTTCACCCAGGTGGAGGCCGTGGCCGTGGTGCCCTGCGCGGTGATGGAGAGGTTGAGATAGGAGCCCACCGGGGCGTCCGGGGGCGGCATGACGGTGACCTCGGGGTAGGCGTAAAACTTGGCGGGGACGTCGACGGTCTGCGGGTCTATCTCCACGGTCCAGCCGGACGGGTCGCCGTCGAGGGTGGAGTAGCTCATGGCCACCGTTTCAGCGGCGTCCCCCTGATTTTCTATTTCCAGCGAGACGGTTGCGTTCTGGCCCGGCTTGGCGGACTGCTGCTGCGGGTACGCCGTCATGGTGAGACCGGTCTCCGTCACGTTGAACGGAACCGTCACCGAGGACTTGTGCGGCGTGGAGTCAAACAGGACGTTGGTGGAAAAAAACCTGCCGAGCAGGCTCAGGGGGAAAAACGACAGCGGGTCCACGCTTTTCTCAAGGCGGATGCCCAGTGAATGATTGACGGGAATCGTGTAGTCGACGTTGTTGATGTTGAAGGTTTTCCGCTTCACGGTTTCGTTGGCCCCGAAAAAGATGGGGGTCGCAGCCGTGGAGTCAATCTCGTTTTCGACGCCGGACGGGGAGACATCCAGCAGAAAGGCCCGGACGACCCGGACCTGGAACGGCAGGGCGTCGGCGTACAGGAAATACGCCTCCAGGTAGGCATATATCTGCACGTCGCCGAACAGCTGCGTGCTCGACGAAAACGGGGCGGTATGCCAGCTGACCGGACCGGCGTTGAGGTCGCGCTGCGAGTCCGACAGCTTGGCCGGCTGCCGGGTGTCCATCAGCAGCGCGTCGCCCTGCGGCGCTGTCTCGTCGTGCAGATACAGATTCTGGGCGCCCTCCGCCACCATGATACTGGGCAACAATAAAACAGCGGCTACAGTGAGAACGGAAAGAGGGCTGAGCCATCTAGGTTTCATATAGGGAAAGTAAATGGACCTTCTTTTATAAAGGTTTTTTGCTGCCGCCTCTGCATGCCGGGCATTTCACAAACATTAAGTAAGCTTTCTGATTACACAAATGGCATGAGAAGGCATGGCACATACCTTTTCATCCAAGAGAGGGCTACCAATGATGGGAGGAAACGTTACCGGGCAGGTGCTGTCAGCGTTTGAGCGAAAACCGGAGCACGTCATCGCCATCCTGCAGCGGCTCCAGCAGGAAAAAAAATATCTGTCGGAGGAGGACATCGACGGCATCGCCCGTTATCTGGGCATGTCGCCAAACGAGGTCTACGGCGTCGCCACCTTCTACACGGGGTTCAAGTTTCATCCCCCCGGCGAACACCACGTCGCCGTCTGCATGGGCACCGCCTGCCACGTCAAGGCATCCGACGAGCTGCTCGACGTCGTCAAAAACGAGCTGGGCATCACACCCGGCGAAACCTCCAAAGACGGCATGTTTTCCCTGGACCGGGTGGCCTGCCTCGGCTGCTGCGCGCTCTCCCCCGTGGTCACCATCGACGGCGAAGTGCACGGCCGGATGACCCCGGCCAGGCTGCTCGATTTGCTTCGCGGCCTGGAGGAGGAATAACATGGCAGATCGCACCGTCCTGGTCTGCACGGGCACCGGCTGCAGCTCCTCCCACGCCCCAGAGATATACGAGGCCTTCCAGCGGGAGATTGCGGAGCGCGGGCTGGCCGTCACCGTCAAAAAAACCGGCTGCCACGGGTTCTGCCAGCGCGGCCCCATCGTGGTCGTGGAGCCCGAGGACATCCTGTACTGCGAGGTCGGCGTGGACGACGTGGACGACATCGTCACCATGCATCTGGAGCGGGACACGCCCGTCGAACGGCTTTTTTACCGCGAAACCGAGGACAGCGAGCCCGTCCCCCATTACCATGACATTCCCTTCTACGGCAACCAGCACCGGGTCATCCTCCGCAACTGCGGGCAGATAGACCCGGAGGACATCGACGACTACCTGCAGGCGAACGGCTACCAGGGCCTCGCCAGGGCGCTGG
Organism: Thermoplasmatota archaeon; assembly: GCA_046498345.1. Classification (GTDB taxonomy): domain Archaea; phylum Thermoplasmatota; class E2; order UBA202; family DSCA01; genus CAZESS01. The sequence goes on along the minus strand of JAWOAW010000018.1, from coordinate 3,231 downwards.
ATATGACACCGGACGAGGTCATCCATGAGATAGAGGCGTCGGGACTGCGGGGGCGGGGGGGCGCCGGGTTTCCCACCGGCCGGAAATGGCGCTTCTGCCGCGACGCCGACGGTGAGCCAAAGTACATGATATGCAACGCCGACGAGGGCGACCCCGGCGCGTTCATGGACCGCAGCATTCTCGAAGCGGATCCCCACAGCGTCATCGAGGGGCTGGCCATCGCCGCCTACGCCATCGGCGCCCGGCATGGCTACATCTACGCCCGGGAGGAGTACCCGCTGGCCATCCATCGGTTCACCATCGCCCGCGACCAGGCCCGCGAGCACGGCTACCTGGGCGACGACATCCTTGGCTCAGGTTTTTCCTTTGACATCGAGATAAAGAAGGGAGCCGGCGCGTTCGTCTGCGGCGAGGAAACCGCGCTGATGGCCTCCATCGAAGGTAAGCGAGGCATGCCCCGCCCCCGGCCGCCGTATCCCGCGCAGCAGGGCGTCCACGGCAAGCCGACGACCATCAACAACGTCAAGACGCTGGCCACGGTGCCGGCCATCCTGGTCAACGGCGCAGACTGGTTTTCATCTATCGGTTTGGAGCGGTCGCCGGGCACCGCCGTCTTCGCATTGACGGGGAAGACCGCCAACAGCGGCCTGGTGGAGGTCCCCATGGGGACGCCGCTCCGGACCATCATCGACGACATCGGCGGCGGGGTGCCCAACGGCAAAGAACTCAAGGCGGTGCAGACCGGGGGGCCGTCGGGCGGCTGCATACCCGCTCATCTGGCAGACCTGACGTTTGACTACGAATCACTGGTGCAGGACGTCTACGTGCCGGCCAACTACGTCGACCTGCCCATCGACTACGAAACCCTGGCCCGGGTGGGCTCCATCATGGGCTCGGGTGGCATGGTGGTCATGGACGACGACACCTGCATGGTGGACGTCGCCCATTTCTTCCTGAGCTTCACGCAGTACGAGTCGTGCGGCAAATGCCCGACCTGCCGCATCGGCACCAAAAAGATGATGGACCTGCTCGCCAAGATAAAGGCCGGGCGGGGCGAGATGAGCGACATCGACCTGCTGGAGGAGCTGGCCATCACCGTCAAAAACGGCTCCCTGTGCGGACTGGGGCAGACCGCGCCCAACCCCGTCCTGACCACGCTCCGCTACTTCCGCGACGAATACGTGGCCCATATCCGGGACCGGCGTTGCCCTGCCCGGGTGTGCAAGGACCTGATATGGTACGAGATAGACCCCGAGGCATGTATCGGCTGCGGGAAATGCGCCAGCCACTGCTCCGCCGACGCCATCACGGGCGAGAAAAAGCAGCCCCACGAGATTGACGCCAGCAAATGCATCAAGTGCGGCATGTGCTTCAAGGTCTGCCCCACCGGCGCCGTGCAGAAAAAGACCAACCAGCCCGGGGGAGGTGCATAGCCATGGTCAGCCTGACCATCGACGGGCAGCCCGTCGAAGGCGGCGAAGGAGACACCATCCTGGACGCAGCCGAGGAGGCCGACATCTATATTCCCACGCTCTGCAACCATCCCGACCTGCCGGCCTTCGGCGGCTGCCGGATGTGCCTGGTCAAGGTGGAGGGCATGGGCAGCTACGTGCCAGCCTGCTCCACGCCGGTCCGGGACGGCATGGTCATCCAGTCGGACATCGAGGAGCTCAACCGGCTGCGGCGGAACATCCTGGAGCTCATGCTGTCGGAACATCCCAGCGGCTGCATCGTCTGCGCCGACCGGGAAATGTGCTTCGAGTACCACCGGGCGCCGTCCAAGGCCGGCCGGACGACCGGCTGCCGGTTCTGCCCGCAGAAGGATGCCTGCGACCTGTACGACATCGCCGAGTATCTGGGCATCGAGGACATCCGGCTGCCCATCGAATACCGGGAGCGGGAGGTCCGACGGGACGACCCCTTCATCGAGCGGGACTACAACCTGTGCATTCTCTGCGGTAGATGCGTCCGGGTCTGCGACGAGATACGCGGGATACATGCAGTCGACTTCGTCAACCGGGGCCACGAGACAACCATCGGCACGGCCTTCCAGGCGCCGCTGCTGGACAGCGGCTGCATCTTCTGCGGCGCCTGCATCGACGTCTGCCCGACGGGGGCGCTGTCCGAGCGGCGCATGAAATGGGGCGGCACCCCGGAGCGAGCGGTGACCACGACCTGCCTGCTCTGCCCCCTCGGCTGCAGCATCGAGGTGGCGGTGACCCGGGACAGGATCGTCAACATTCACGCCGCCGAGGAAGCGGGAACGTCGCAGCTCTGCGTCATGGGGCGCTTCACCCTGCCGGCCCTGATGCAGCATCATAAGCGGCTGGGGCGGCCCATGACGCGGGAAAACGGCGTTCTCAGGGCGGCCTCCTGGGATGACGCGTTGGATGCGGCGGCCGGTCTGCTCAGGGAGTATGAGCCACATGAGGTCGGGTTCGTCGCCTCGCCGGCGATGACAACCGAGGGCGCATATGTGCTCCAAAAACTGGCCCGGGCCATGGGCTGCGGCAACATCGGCGTCGCCTCGAACATGGCGTCATCCGGCGCTGCCGGGCTGCAGGCCCGCCGGGTACAGGGCTCGGTAGCCGATGTGGCGTCCGCGGACGTGGTGCTGCTCGTGGGCCTCGACCTGCGGGTTGTGACGCCGGCGCTGGCCGTGTCCATCTATGAGGCAAAGAAAAACGGGGCCGGGGTGCTCGTGGTGGACGGCGGCGAGGGCTACGCACCGCGCTGGGCCGATTGTCATGTAGCAGCCGATTCATATCTTGATTTCTTTACCGATGTGCAGGCGGAGCTCGCCGGCGAGAAAAACGGCGATGCAGATGCGGCCGCCGTCGCGACATGGCTGCGGGACGGCAGCCCGGCCATCGTGTACGGCCCCGGGATGATGGAGGACGGCGGCGGCGATGAGGCCGTGGCACGGCTCGCCGATGTCGCGTCGTTGTGTGACGGCGTGGTGCTGCCCGGCTGGGACGGCGGCAACGTGCAGGGACTGCTCATGGCGGGCTGCCTGCCCGGAAAAGACGGGCGCGACCCGGTGGGGGACATGTCGGGGCTGAAGGCGCTCTATCTCACGCAGCCGCTCCCCGGTATTCCCGCCGGGGTGGAGACCGTCATCCTGCAGGACGTCTATACATCGGACCTGCTGGACCGGGCGGACGTGGTAGCTCTCCCGGGCGGACCTGGCTATCTACCTGGCGGGTGCGGATCCATACAAAGGCGATCGCC
>JAWOAW010000101.1:0-3724 GCA_046498345.1 Thermoplasmatota archaeon | reverse complement strand
TGGTCCATATCCTGTAGAATCTCGTGGTATACACGCCCACCTCCATGCTCGCTTCTTCCGCGTCAGCTGATTCGGATTACGCCCGAAGCCAAGCTGTCGGTGTTCGCGGCAAAGGACGACGCACTCGACTGGCTGCTTGAACCGCAGAATAAAAAATAGAATGGATAAGAATGATACAAAAGACTTTCGTTGCTGGCATTATAGTGCTGCTCTGCCTGCCGCCCTCGGCAGCGATGGACAGCGGATGCGGGCGGCCGGCTGAAGAAGTCACCGCCGGTGGTGACGATGTAGAGGTGTTCATTGAAGGCAGCCTGCCCCTTATAGACGAGTACGACGAAATCATTTCGTTCAAGGTGACAGTGGTCAACCATAGAGAAGAGGAGGCCAGCGGCTATCTTACCTACGCCGTACCTCTATTTCGTGAAAGCCAATTTGAGGAGAACAAAAGCTTTGAGGTGCACCCGAGTCAGACCTATACCTATGCATTCGTTGCCGGGTCTTTCTGGACCTTCACTTTTTTGAAGGTGACGGTGAAGGTGGACAATATAACGGTCATCCGGATGGGGGTCATGGTGATGGGGTTCACCGTGTTTTTCACGCCGACGATGGAAACCGGGTCAGCGGGGAGCACCTCGTCTCCGACCAATCCATGTATGGGTGGCACGACCGGGACGCCGCATTGCATCGCCCGGAGTTGAAGAGCAAAAAAGCAGAAAAAAGAGAGGGAAGAGTTTATCCGAGCAACTCGACGGCTTTCTTTGCGCCCTCGGTCATGTCGTCGACGACCTCGTAGCCCGCCTGGCGGAGCATCTCCTTGCCCTGCTCCTCGTTGGTGCCCAGCATCCGTATGACCGTCGGCTTCTCCGGCGCTGCCTCGATGATGCCCTCCGCTATCCTGTCGCACTGCGTGATGCCGCCGAAGATGTTCAGATAGATCGTGGCGACGGATTCCTTCATCTGGACGATGTCCAGCGCATGCCGGGTGTCCTCGGCGGTGGCGCCGCCGCCCAGGTCGAGGAAACACGCCGGCCGGCCGCCGTATTCCGCGACGGCGTCCAGCGTCGCCATGACCAGCCCGGCGCCGCAGCCGACGATGGCCACCTCGCCGTCAAGGTCGACGTAGGCCAGGCCATGCTCGCTGGCTTTTTTCTCACGCTCCGTTACAAGCGGGCTTCGCTGCTTGTCGAAGTCCTGCCGGTAGAGGGCGTTGTCGTCGATGTTGAACACGGCGTCGATGGCCAGCACCCCGTCGGGCGTCACCACCAGGGGATTGATTTCGGCGAGCTCGCCGTCATAGGCATCGAACGCCCGGTAGAGCTTCACGGCGATGCCGGCCATCTGCTTCAGTTCGTCGCCCTGCAACCCGATTTGCTCGGCCAGGTACATGGCCTCGTAGCGCCGCAGCCCCATAGCCGGGTCGACGGGGTATTTGGCGATGCGGTCGGGATGCTCTGCCGCAACTTCTTCGATGTCCATGCCGCCTTCGCTGGTCATGATGAGCACCGGTCGCTTCGTCTGGCGGTCCATGACCATGCCCACGTAGTATTCGTGCTGCACGTCGGCTTTTTCCGCCACCAGTATCTCGTCGACGTCGAGCCCCTGTATCTGCATGCCGAGCAGCTGCCCGGCTTTCTCCATCGCCTCCCCCCGGGTGTCGGCGAACAGGATGCCGCCGTGCTTGCCGCGCTTCCCGATGCGGACCTGTGCCTTCAGGACAACCGGCCTGGTGACGTCTCGTATCTCGTCGGGCGACGTTATAAGGTAGCCGTCGGCGACGGGGATGCCGTTCTGCCGGAAGATGTCGGCTGCCTGGTATTCCTGGAGCTTCATCGTTGCCTCACAGCGGCGGGGCGTCCTCTATGTAGCCGGCTTCCATCATGTGCTGCGTCTTCTCGCGGCTGGACATGATGATGGCTTCGGCGTTTTCGCGGAGCTCCTGCTCGCTGAGCTTGACCCGGGCGAGGCCTTGCTCGATGGCTTTGAGGGCCACGCGGACGGCCTGCTTGATGTAGACCTCGGTGTTCTCCATGGTCGGCACCAGGTGTTCCTCGTCGAGTCCTGCCTCCTCGGCGACCTCGGCGATTGCATAGGCTGCCTCGATGTGCATCTCGTCGGATATCGTCGTCGCGCGGACGTCGAGGGCGCCGCGGAAGATGCCGGGGAAGCCGATGGAGTTGTTGACCTGGTTGGGGAAGTCGGAGCGGCCTGTGCCCACGATGCGGACGCCTGCCTCTTTTGCTTCCCAGGGCCATATCTCGGGGATGGGGTTTGCCTCGGCGAACAGGATGGCGTCGTCGTTCATGTTCCGGAGCCATTCTTTTTTGATGGTGTCCGGTCCGGGCTTGGAGGCGGCGACGACGACGTCTTTGCCGGCGATGAGCTCGGGCAGGCCGCCCTCCTGCTGCTCGAGGTTGGTTTTCTGCGCGAACTTGTATTTCTCCGGGTCTTTTTCCGGGCTGAGGTCATCCCGGCCGGGGTGAAGCAGCCCCGTTGAGTCGGCCAGCCAGAGATGTTTTTCGGGCACGCCGGCCTTGAGCAATGTGCGGGCCAGGCAGAGGTTAGCTGCGCCGCTGCCCACCAGGCCGATGTCGACCTCGCCGAGCTTTTTGCCGGTCACCTTGAGGCCGTTGATGATGCCCGCCAGCGTGATAGCGGCGGTGCCCTGCTGGTCGTCATGCCAGACGGGGATGTCGAGCTCCTCCCGCAGCCGCTCCAGCACGTAGAAGCACTTGGGCTTCGAAATGTCCTCCAGGTTGATGCCGCCGAACGAGGGAGCGATCCACTTGGTGGCCTGTACGATGTCCTCCGGTTCATGTGCGTCGAGGCAGATGGGGAACGCGTCGACGCCGCCGAGATATTTGAACAGGAGGCCCTTGCCCTCCATGACGGGCATACCCGCCATGGGGCCGATGTCGCCCAGGCCGAGCACCCGGCTGCCGTCGCTGACCACGGCGACGTTGTTCCACTTGTTGGTGTGCTCGTAGACCTTGTCCGGGTTTTTGTGGATGTCCCGGCAGGGCTCCGCGACGCCGGGCGTATACCAGACGCCGAAGTCGTCGAAGCTTTTCACCTGGACCTTGGGGGCTATCTCGATTTTGCCCCGGTAGAACGGGTGCCATTTCATGGCTTTCCTGGCGGGCTCCTTCGCTTTCCTCAACAATTCCTCCTTGGTGACCTTTTTCTCGGGCATAGTATCCTCACATCTGGATGAAAAAACCGTATAAATAGATATGGCACTGGCAGCTGGAGGCAATGCCCCTCGCAGGCGCGGCATCTACCGTATTAATTCCATTACGGCGCGCTCCTGCGGCACGGTTCACCAGTCGTATGGCTCATCTGCCGGGTTCTCGTCGTACATGTACCAGGGGAAGTCGAGTATGAACAACCAGATGGCTATTTCGACCTCTCCCTCTATCGGTTTTGGTTCGGATGATGACCAGTCGCTCCAGTAGTTCCGATTGATGTCGTTGTATAACGGCTTGGATGGATTGGGATCATCCATCTTGATGAAGAAATGGAAGTACATGTTGTCCTGGTTTATGAAATTGTTCTCCGTTATCTGGTTCTCCCGGCTATCCTCAAGATACAGACCGAGATGGCTGCTGCCGGAGATATTATTTCGAGTTATCACGTTGCCGTAGGACGTGCTCCACGGTAGCCGATATCCTCCCTCTATCATCACGCCGGCGCCATTATCATGAATCTCATTACCGGTGACGGTGCA
>JAWOAW010000075.1:0-24007 GCA_046498345.1 Thermoplasmatota archaeon | reverse complement strand
AATACTTTTTATGGAATATCTGAAGAACCTTTTCCATTGACTCCACAAGATTACGGATGTGCTCCCTGTGGACAGGATATATGTCCTTGCTGAGCTCATAGAGTGATACCCTTCCCTTTTTCTGAAGTTCTTTGACCTCATGGAGAATATTCTCCTCGAGCATCGATGTATCCCTCGCCATCTCCTTCACTGAAAGATAAAGGGCCAGCCAGGTCGGCCAGCTCCGCCTCATCGGGCTTCCACTCCACGAGCAGCCCATGATCATCATGCCGCTGGGACATCCGGCGGAGCCCTACGAATTCTCTTACGACCCCATTACATCGGCGCTGCCCGTCCCGGCGAACACGTCCACGTCGCTGTCCGCGGCCATCGGGGAACGCTCCGAAGCCATCGCCTGGCAGGGCACCCTGTCCCGGCGGGAGCAGACCCAGCTCGTCTGGTCGTCCTACGGCGCCTCCTACTACATCGACGAAGTCAACGATGTTCGCCATCGGACGGTGCCCAGCTCACATGGCACGTATCCGCTGCGCGTCATCTGCTGCAATGCCACCTCGGTCTTCGAGTACCTGCCCGGCGAGCATGCCCTGGCGACCCGCATCGGCGAAGACCGCCGCGAAGCGGTTGCGGCGGCATCGCGCTCCTTCGTCTCGTCGGCGCCGATGGTCGTCGTGCCCGTGCTCAACACCAGCATGGTCGACATGCGCTATCCCTGGCCCTGGCATTACGAGGCAGCAGCTGCAGGCTACACGGCGCTGTTGGAGGCCACGGCGTGGAACCTGTCCGGCAACCTCATCGCTGCCGTGGACGGCGAGGCGCTGCGCTCCGCGCTGTCTCTCGGCGAGGCATATCTGCCGTTGTACGTGGTGCCCGTGGGCCGGGCGGCGCATGCCCCGGATGTCGAGCCGCCGTCCGTGTCCATCACCCGGCCGGAGTCGGGCTATCTCTACCTGTATGGCAGGCAGGTCATGCCGGTGCAGGACACCATCGTTGTCGGGTCGATGCATGCGGAAGCGGCGGCGTCCGATGACTACGAGGTGCAGGCCATCCGCTTTTTTGCCGACGGTGCAGCCATTGGATACAGCCATAATGCGTCTGCGTCGGCGCCGCTGCCCATGTCGGGGCTGCCGGCCCGGCACGAGGTCACCGCTGTCGCCTATGACTATGCGGGCAACGCCGCGCAGGCGTCGCTCAGCTACCTGAAAATACTGTAACCCCGGGCTGCCGGTGGCTACCAGTCGTCCCGGGCGAACCGGGTGAGGTCGATTTTGCTCCAGTCGTCCTGGTCGTGGTCATCGTCGTCGCCAATGGAGTAGTCGACGACCTTGTAGACGTAGCGGTAGTTCATGCAGCTCCGGTACGGCGCCCATTCATAGAACTCCTCGTTCCAAGGAAACCGGCTGTTTTCGTTGTCGATGCCCTCGAAACTATGGAGGCCCAGGGTGTGACCGAGCTCGTGCATGAACACGCTGGCGAACGCCCGATGGTAGGTGCTGCCCTGCAGATAGAACATGGGCACCCAGTTTTTGACATATTGCCCGCCGATGACGTGGCCGTCAATGGCGAACGCGCAGCCCCCTGCCGGACGATGGCCGATGTCGACCTGGCAGCAGATGAGCGCGTAGTGGAACACGCCGCGTTTCCATTCGCTGCCCGTGTAGGGAAAGTTGAGGAAGTATGTTTGCCGGGCGTGGCGCAGGTCGCCTCCGTCCATGTATTCCCGGTAGGGGATGAGGTCGCCTCCGCCGGCCATGTCGCCGTCGTCGATGTGGACGGTGATGTTGTGGCGGACGAATGCGTCGCGGAGCATGTGCTGCGACGCCTCGGGAAACGTGTACGGCTGGCTCCAGGCGTGCGGTCCCTGCATGCCGTCGACCTCGATGAAGATGTCCCTGGCATGTGGATTGGACAGCCACTGCGAGGTGTTCCATTCCTGGACGTTGGTCAGGCCGTCCCTGTCGGGGTCGAGCGAGGCATGCGCCTCCGCCTTCAAGGGGTCGTAGCCCCAGCGGTCCTCCCAGTCGGTGGGGACGCCGTCGCCGTCAAGGTCGCGTTGGCCGTAATCCTCGTCAAGCGAAAGGTTGTAGCGGACTTTCTCCCAGTAGGTAAGCCGGTCGGGGCTGCTGTCGTCGTCCCGCTGGTAGATGTCGAACCAGATTTCGCAGTCCATCTGGTCTTCATCGCCGTCTCCGTAGCCGGATGCGTGGCCGGAGCCGTCCCCGTCTCCCAGGTAGTCGTCGCCGGTCCAGTCGCCGTGTTTTACGTCGTACGACAGCGTGAGCGTCCTGGCCGCCTCGTCGCTTCCTTTGGCGGGCGAGATGTCGCACTGCCGGTCGAGCAGCGGCTCCTGCTCCCAGAGCTGCACCTCGATGGTCACCGTCTCGTCCGGGCCATAGGAAATCGTTGCGCGGGCCGCCGGCTCCTCGAACCAGATGTCCCGGCCGTGGTACACGCTTTTTCCTGTCGCCGGTGCAGCCTCGCCGTTGACGGCCACCGACAGATACAGGTCGGGGACGTTCTCTGCAACGCTCATGGCTCTCACCCGGTGTACGTCGACGACGATGGTGGTGCTGTCGGGGGCGCCCGCTGCTTCCACCGGCAGGTGTCCCGGGGAGATGTCGTGGAATGATATGGCGGCGGGGGATGCCACCAGGATGGTGATGACGGCACAGGCGAGCAGCTGTCGCATGGCCATTGTAGCATCCTGCATTATAAGTAGTTGTTGCCCTCTGCTCCGGGCGTGCGGCCCGAATTTTTAAATAGAGTTACTTCCTTTGTTTATTTGTTTACGGTGAACACCATGGGGGCAAGGGCACCAGAGTTCGCCTCCACGCGATAGCTTTTTTGGCTTCTTGCCCCCGCCTTCAGCCGGCCAATCGGAAGCAGATATATAAATTGTTCTATAGCTACATATTTGTCCTGCGGGGACAATCCCTCGGATGGGCTGCCGTTAATTTAAATACGGGATGCCTTTACCATTATGAAATTGGTGGTCGCTCTGGGCGGCAACGCGCTCGTCAAGCCCGGTCAGGAGGGTACCAGCGAGCAGCAGTTCGAGACCACGCGGCAGACCGTTGAAGCAATCGTGCGCATGATAGAGCACGGCCACGAGGTCGTCCTGACGCACGGCAACGGTCCTCAGGTCGGCTCCCTTTTACTTCAGCAGGAAATCGCCAAGGAGGTGACCCCGCCAATGCCCCTGGACGTCTGCGGGGCGATGTCGCAGGGCCAGGTCGGCTACATGATGGCCCAGTGCATGACGATGGCGCTGCGGGCCCGGCAGCTGGACAAGCACGTGGCCACCGTGGTCACCCAGGTGCTCGTCGACGAGGACGACCCGGCCTTTGACCATCCCACCAAGCCCGTGGGCCCCGTCTACCGCCACGACGACGCGCTGCGGCGCATCAAGGAGGGCTACCGGATGACCCAGCAGAAGGGTGGATGGCGTATCGTGGTCCCTTCACCCGACCCGCGCTCCATCCTCGAAAGCGAGGTCATCGAGCAGCTCATCGATACCGGCCACGTCGTCATCGCCGTGGGCGGCGGAGGCATCCCCGTGGTGGAGCGCGACGATGGCCTGCAGGGCGTGGAGGCGGTCATCGACAAGGACCTGGCTGCGGAGGAGCTGGCCAGCGAAATCGAGGCTGACGCGCTGCTCATCCTCACCGACGTCGACGCCGTGTATCTCAACTACGGCGAAGACGACCAGCAGAAGCTGGAGGAGGCCGCCCTGGAAGAAATAGAGCAGCATTACCATGACGGACAGTTTCCCCCCGGTTCCATGGGGCCCAAGGTGCTGGCCGCCATCCGCTTCCTCAAAAACGGCGGCAAAACGGCCATCATCGCCTCGATAGACAACGCCTGGGATGCCCTGCAGGGCACCGCCGGCACAAGGATCGTCAGATAGCCCCGCCGACGTCGTCGACGGCCACCTCGCGCTGCTCCCCGCTTTCCATGTCCTTGATGGTGACGGCGTTGCGCTCCCATTCGTCGTCGCCGACGATGACCACCTTCAAAGCGCCCAATTTTTCGGCATGTTGCAGCGATTTTCCCATGCTCCTCCTTTTCAGGTCGAGCTCCACGTGTCTGCCTTCGTTTCGGAGCTGCATGGCCACCCGGGCGGCAGGCCGGCGCATGGCGTCGCTGACCGGCGCCACGTATACCAGGTCATGCTTTGTCTCAACGGCTCGTCCCTCTTTTTCCAGGGCCAGCAGGATGCGGTCGAAGCCCAGCGCGAAGCCCGCCGTGGCGACGGGTGACCCGCCGAGCAGGGGCACCAGGCTGTATTCGCCGCCCCCGCATATCTGTTTCTCGGCGCCCAGCGCCGGCGCGTCGATTTCGAACACGATGCCCGTGTAGTAGTCGAGACCCCGGGCGATGGAGGTGTCCAGTGACACCGGCACGTCGAACACGTCCAGCCAGCCGAGCACCTCCCGCAGCCGTCCATGTTTCTCAAGGCCGGCATGGGATGCGACATCCTCCATGTCCCGGCAGGAGAGAAACGAGCGCAGCCGTTCCATGGCCGCCTGGTCATCCAGCAGCGCCTCCAGCGCTTCGTCGTCTCGCTTGTCGATGAGGCGCATGACCCGGCTCTGGTCTTCCACATCGAGGTCGTCCAGCAGGGAGCCCAGCAGCGTGAGGTCGCCCAGCCGGAGCTCCACATCCCGGAGGCCTGTCTCCCTGACCGCCTGGTAGGCGAGGGACACCAGCTCCGCGATGCCCTCCGGCGTGTCGGTGCCGATGAGCTCGCAGCCCATCTGCCAGAACTCGCGGTAGCGGCCCGCCTGCGGTCGGTCGTAACGGTAGCAGGGCCCGAAATAGTAGAGCTTCAGGGGCTTGGGTTCCATCTGCAGCCGTTCGACGTAGAACCGCATGGCCGGGGCCGTGAGCTCGGGGCGCAGCGCGAGATGTCGCCCGGACTTGTCGTGGAACTCGTAGGTTTCCTCGATGACCGCTTCGCCCGACTTCATGGTGAACAATTCCATGTGCTCTATGGCCGGCATGGCTATCTCGCCGTAGCCGTAGCGTTCGAACACGCTGCGCATCGCCGCTTCGACGGTGCGTCGCTGCTGCATCTCCGCCGGGGTGAAATCCCGTGTTCCCCGGGGCTTCCCTATCTCGGCCATGCTGTGAGAAGTGCCGCTGCGTTTATTATTGTTACTATCAGAACCTTTTTATGCCCAACTGAAATACACCTGCTATGAACGTGAAACGGTGGACCACCCTGCTCCTCGGGTTCGTTGTCCCCTGGCTGATCATCATCGCCGCCCTCGCAACAGAGACCTACACCTCGGTATGGCTGTACGTCGGCCCGCTGGCCTGGTTTTTAACCGCCGCCATGTTCGAACTCGCGCTCTACGAATGAGCAAAGATTTTTAAAGAAATCCTCCTTCATGTAATGAGATACCATGGCTATCATAGCGGGACTCTTTAACAAGTCAAAGAGGAGGGATGGAGACTATCTCGACCTGGCGGAAGAGGTCGAGGAATACGAGATGCCGGAGGCAGGAGCCCGGGTGAAGGTGGCAGAGCTGCAGGAATACGACGACGTCAAAAACTTTACCGACTACGTGTACGGCGGCAACATCCTCCTGCTGGACCTCAACCCCATCTCATCCGACGACATGGAGCTCGAGCGGACGACCAACGAGCTGAAACGCGTGGTCAAGGACATCCAGGGCGACATCGCAGGCCTCGGCAGAAACTGGCTCATCGTCACGCCGGCCGGCGTCAAAATCGACCGAAAAAAGATGCGGGGTTCCTTCTAGCCCTGCAAAAACCCGCCCATCTGCCTGCTATCCAGCCATTCTTCCCTGCAGTTGCAGCCAACGCCCTCGAAGGCGTCCCGTTTTCCCTGCAGCGTAAACTGTTCTATCGCCTGCAGCACCGCTGCATCGCAGTCCCCGCAGTTGTGCGCCCCCCGCTGTTTCCCCCCGGCCACCACGTCGCAGGTCAGCTGACCGCTGAACCGCTGTGACATCTGCTCCAGCGCCGCGGCGACGCTCCACAGCCACGGCGGATGATACAGATTGCGCTTCCACAGATATTCGACCAGCGTGTTGCCATGGACGGCGACGGGGTTGAGCGACATGGCATGGCTGAGCCCGGCCGCCGCGTCCACGGTAGCCACGGCATCCCGGATGCCCTCCTCCTCCGTCAGAAAAGGGGGCTTCAGCAGCACATAGGTTTTCACCTCGAAGCCCGCGCCACGTACATGCTCGGCGGCCCGCTCCCAGTCGGCAAACGTGAAGCCCTTGTTGACGGCATACTCGAGCACCCGGTCGTTCGCCGACTCCAGCCCCATCGCCACCGACAGAGACTTCCCCGGCGGCACCACGTCGGCAACGTCGTCAAGCCCCGAAACATACGACGGGCGGGTTTCAACGACCACTTTATCAGCCCGGGCAAAAAACGTCTGCAACACCCGGCGCTGCACCTCCAGGGGCACCTCCCGACCGTCGAGAAAGCTGCCCGAGGTAAAAATCTTGACAACGGGCTCGCCCCGGTAGCGCTCCGCCGCCATCTCCAGCTGGCCGCGGAGCTGCTTTTCCCCCATGCCCGGGATGCTGGCCGCGTAGTAGCCGCACATGGTGCAGCCCGAGCGATGGCTCCATCGGCACCCGCTGGTCTGCATGATGCACACGAACGCGTCGACGACTTCATCGTGCAGCACGTCTTTTTCCGTCCACATGCGGGGCTTCGAGCTGCGACGACCCTTCGCTGGCCGTTTCAGCGAGCGGCAGAACTGCTCCAGGGCTTCCATACAGGCTGATGCCCCCGGCTGTTTATTATGTTTTCTCCGGCTGCCATCCGCAACGCTTTTACTATCCCAGCGACTCCGTTACCATGGACCCTGTCGCGGTGAGCAAACATCTCTCCTACCTGCTCCGCCATCACCCAGATGGGCTGGACATGGACCCCCGCGGCTACGTGCCCGTCGGACAGATCATCGAACGGCTCCGCAGGCGCTTCCCCGGCATGGACAGAAAGCAGCTCCAGCGGGTGATGGAGAGCAGCGGCAGGCAGCGCTTCGAAATCCTGGGCAACCATGTCCGGGCCCGCTACGGCCATTCCATCCCCGTGGACATCGACTGGCCGACCGCGGACGACGTCGCGGTGCTCTACCATGGCACCACGGAACAGGCGGCGGAGCAGATTATCAGGGAGGGGCTGCGCCCCCGCGGCCGGCAGATGGTCCATCTTTCAGCCACGCCCAGGGAGGCACGGCGGGTGGGACGGCGCCACGGCCCGCCGGTGGTGCTGTATGTCGATGCCGCGGCGGCCCGCCGGCGGGATGTCACGTTCTACCGGGCCACCGAGCTGGTATATCTCGCCATACGGGTGCCCGCCTCATGTATCTCCCGGATGGATTAAAAACGGGTTTTCACATCTGTTTTTCTACCGCCTGGAACAGCTCGTCGACGTCGTCAAAAGTGGGGATGCCGACATCCCAGCTCCGGTAGCCGTAGACTGGTTTGCCATATTTTTTGGCCATGGCTATCTCTGACAGCGTGCCATATCGGCCGTCGATCGCTATGACGAGGTCGCCGTTCAAAACGACGAGGGCGTTGCGGGCCTGCCCGATGCCGGTGACGATGACATGGTCGAGATATGGGTTGCCGTCTGCCCTGTTCTCGGTGGGAAGGATGCCGATGGCCGTGCCGCCCGCCTCGCTGGCGCCTTTCGTTGCGGCTTCCATGACCCCGCCGAGGCCGCCGGTGATCAGCACAGCTGGCAACCGAGCGATACGCCGCCCGATCTCCACCGCCTCGCTGTATACCTCGGGGCTGCACTGCCGCCCGCCGACCACACTGACATACATGGTGTAGCAACACGGAGGCTGGTAAAAAAGATTTCTGGATGTCCGTCTCGATACGCCGCCGAAAATCATGTTTCGCTCCCTGGACATTCGGAGGCACTGAGCAGCCACAAATATTTATATAGACACTTTCAATAACTTTGAACATGGAAGAGAAGCGGGTACGTGGGGCTGCAGTCATTACGTTTATCTCCGTCCTCTACTTCATATGGCTCATGGTGGCGGTGCTCCAGAACCAGGGATACATACTGTCCGGGACGGACATGCCGCTCTCCGTGGAATGGTGGGCGGTCATCGGCATCATTCTCTTTGCGGTGTTTTTCCTGGCGGAATTATACCTGTATGTTACCGCCCCCGGGAAAGAACGGCGGAGCGAGGGCATCAAGCTGGTCTCCGCCGTCACCACCAAGGTGATGTGCAGCGACTGCCACACCGTGTTCGCCATCTCCGACACCGGCGGCCGCCCGCTCAAGTATACCTGCCCGAACTGCGGGCAGAATGGCGCGCTGCGGAGGCATATGGCGTCCGGCGTCCGGAAAAACGTGCAGTGCGAGCGCTGTGAATACGTGTTCGAGATACATGACACGGGCGAGCGGCCGCTCAACTATACCTGTCCAGACTGCCATCACGTGAACGCGCTCTCCGCGTAGATACCATGTTTACCGCACGGGTGGAGATACGGCTGAAAAAGGGTATATCGGATCCAGAGGGAAACAATATTCTCAAGGCGTTGCATCTGCTGGGCTTCGACGAGGTCGAGGATGTCGGGGTTGCGAAGGTCATCCGGCTTGCTGTCGAGGGAGACAGCGGGGATGTGGCGCGCGACCGCGTGGAGGAGATGTGCCAGCGTTTGCTCACCAACCCGGTGATCCATGATTACACGGTCGAGCTCCAAGAGGATATGGATGACTGACCATTTGTTCGAAAAACATGGCGCGGTATATCTGGTCGACCTGTTCAGCGCCGACGACATGCAGCTCCAGGCGGTTAGCCGGGAGATGGGGCTGGCGTTGAGCCTCGACGAGATGCAGCGTATCCGGGACTACTTTGCGGGCAAGGAACGTCGTCCCACGGACCTGGAGCTGCAGGCCCTGGGCCAGGCGTGGAGCGAGCACTGCTGCTACAAGTCGTCGACGCCGGTGCTCCGCCGGCATGTCTACGGCATCGAGGAGGACCGTATCGTGGCCCGCGAGGATGCAGGGGTCATCGAGTTCGACGACGACCACTACTATGTTGCTGCGCTTGAATCGCATAATCATCCCTCGGCCATCGAGCCCTATGGCGGCGCCGCCACGGGCATCGGGGGCATCGTCCGCGATGTCCTGTGCATGGGTGCGCAGCCCGTCGCATTGATAGACCCATTGTTTTTCGGTCCGCTTGACTACGCGCAGGAGGAGCTGCCGAAGGGCGTCAAGCACCCGCGCTATCTGTTCAAGCGCGTGGTGGAGGGTATCCGGGACTACGGCAACCGTATCGGTATTCCCACGGTGGCCGGCCAGGTGTGCTTCCATGAGGGCTACGTGGGCAACTGCCTGGTCAACGTGGGGTGCATCGGCATCGTGGAAAAACGGCATCTGATGCACAGCCGGGCGGAGCATCCCGGGAGCATCTATATCTACGCCGGCGGCCGGACCGGCCGGGACGGCATCCACGGGGTCACGTTTGCCTCGGAGGAGTTGCATGAGGAGTCGGAGGAGGAGTCGATTTCGGCGGTGCAGCTGGGCGACCCGATCACCAAGGAGCCGCTCATCCACGCCTGCCTGGAATGCGTCGCCGCCGGTCTCGTGGAGGGCATGAAGGACATGGGCGGCGGCGGCCTGTCCTGCGTCTGCGGGGAGCTTGCCTTTGATGCCGGCTACGGGGCCGAGATACAGCTGGACAAGATCCCGTTGAAGGAGGCGGACATGGAGCCCTGGGAGATATGGGTCTCGGAGTCGCAGGAGCGCATGATGCTGGTCGTCCACCCGGACAACGTGGAGGCGGTGCTGGCCGTCTTCGAGCAGTGGGACGTGGAGGCGGTGCCGGTGGGCACGGTCATCGAGGAGCCCCTGGTCAGGCTCCGGTATCACGGGCAGCACATCGGCGAGCTCGACCTGCGGTTCCAGGTCTCCGGGCCATGCTACCAGCGTCCCTGGGAGACGCCCTCCGACCGCGAGGCATCCGACCCGGTGTTCGGTATGCCCGAGGATGTCAGCGAGACGGTGTTTTCGCTGCTCGCCATGCCCGACATCGCGTCGCGCAGCTGGGTTGTCCGGCAGTATGATTTCGAGGTGCGCGGCGGCACCGTCGGCAAGCCTCTCCAGGGTCCGGTGGGATGGCAGACACATGGCGATGCAGCCGTGGTCAAGCCCCTCCATGACTCATATCGCGGTCTGGCGGTCACCGCCGACGTCAACCCGTTCTACATGTCCGTCAACCCCTACCATGGTGCCCGGGCAGCCGTCGACGAGGTATGCCGCAATCTCACCGCGGTCGGCGCCCGCCCGGACAGCATCGGGGACTGCCTCAACTTCGGCAACCCGGAGAAGCCGGAGCGGATGGGAGAGCTCCATGAGGCCGCGCGGGGCCTGGGGGAGATGGCCCGGGCGCTCCACCTGCCCTTTGTCTCCGGCAACGTGAGCCTGTACAACGAGACGCCGGCGGGCGCCGTTCCCCCCACGCCGTCGCTGCTGGGCATCGGCATCGTCGACGACGTACGGCGCTGCGTCACCACGCTCTTCAAACGGGAGGGCAACCCCGTCTACCTTGTCGGTGACACCCGGCGTGAGCTGGGCGGCAGCGCCTACTACCGGATGCTGGAGCGGAACGGCGGCCGGGTGCCCCGGACCGACCCGGCGCGGCTTCAGGCCGGCATGGACGCGCTGCACGGGGCCATCGGTAATGGATACGTGGCCGCCTGCCATGACCTTTCATCGGGGGGTCTTGCCTGCTGTCTGGCGGAGATGGCCATGGGCGGCATGGGCGCCGAGGTCTGCCTGTACGGCATGGGTGACCTTCGGACGGATGTCAAGCTGTTCTCCGAGTCAAACACCCGGTGGGCGGTGGAGGTCAAAAAAGAGGCTGTGGATGCATTTGAAGCCCTGCTCGGAGATGTGCCATGTCTGCAGCTTGGCACGGTGACGGGCGACCATCTCACCGTCTATGACGGCGACGACATGCACTGCTACGTGCATCTCACGGCGGCCGAGCTGCGGCAGCGATGGCGGGCGCTCCTGCCGGATATGATGGGCTAGGTTATTCTTCGACGAGGTCCACGTTGACGGCTTTTGGTCCCTTGGGTTCTTCCTCTATCTCGAAGGTGACCTTTTGTCCCTCCTTGAGCGGCATGCCCGAGTTGACGTCTGACAGATGTACGAACACATCTTCGTCGAGCTCCTCGGCGCCGATGAACCCGTAGGAGACAAGCCATCGTCTCACGGTTCCTTCCATATGTTCACCTGGAGTATACCGGATGGAAAACACGTTTTTTCTATAAGTATGTTGTGCTCCCTTTCCCGCCATATTCTTATAGCCCGGCGGCATACACATCCCATGTCCATCCCAGACACCCTGACCAACGTCATCGTGGCCGGCAAAAGCGGCGCCGGGAAGCAGCCCCGCATCGACGTCCTCGTCGACATGTACGGCCTCGAGCAGCTTTCCACGGGCAACATGTTCCGCGGCTACCTGTCCGCCTATGACAGCTACGGGTACACCGGCTCCCTCGACCGGTTTTGGGATAAGGACGCCGGCCGGTTTATCCCCGACGAGGACATCATGGACATGCTGGGTACAGACGACGCCGAGGTCGTCCTCGGATTGAAGGCAAAATACTTTGTCGAGCGAGGCCTGTACGTCCCCGACCACATCACCAACGAGCTCTTCGAGGCGGCGTTCGCCGCCCGCGGCTACCAGGGCCAGGTGCTCGATGGCTACCCCCGCACCACAGACCAGGCGCGCTTCCTCCTCGACCTGGCCGACGAGCAGGACACCTGCATCGACTTCATCCTCTGGGTCACCAACACCGACGAAAAAATCATCGAGCGGACCACCCGGCGGCGCATCTGCCCCGAATGCGGGGCGGTCTTCCATCTCGACTACAAGCCCCCCGACGACGGCGCATGCACAAAATGCGGCACCGGGGTGGTGCAGCGCTCCGACGATACCGAGGAAAAAATCCGGTCCCGGCTGCAGGAATTCAAAACCAAGACCTTGCCCGCCCTCCATTTTCTCCAGGAGCAGGGCATCCCGACGGCGAAGGTACCCGGCCACCTCGACGAGTTCACCGAGGAAAACGTCCGCCGCAGCGTGACAGAGGCCATCGAAACCGTCTACGGCGACGCATAGGTCGATAAAGCTATGTACAGCCGGCGGATATAGAGCCATGCAACACGTCGTGCTGGCCATCACCGGCGCCTCCGGCGTCATCTACGGCATACGGACGCTGGAAGCGCTCAGCCGAACGGACACCGCGGTTCACCTCATCGTGTCGGAGAGCGCCCGGACGATTCTGTCGCACGAAACCGACTACGCGCTGGAAGACCTGGCCGGCATGGCCGACGAGCACATCGCGGAGGACGACATCGCCGCCGCCGTGGCGTCGGGCTCCGCTCGCATCGACGCAGCGGTCATCGTGCCCTGCAGCCTCAAGACGCTGGCCGGCATCTCCCATGGATATGCCAGCAACGTCATCATCCGGATGGCCATGGTCACCCTCAAGGAGGGCCGCCCCCTCGTCGTCGTACCCCGGGAAACCCCGCTCGACCTGGTCAGCCTGCAGAACATGGTCCGGGTGCGCCAGGCCGGGGCCACCGTGCTCCCGGCCATGCCCGGCTTCTATCATTTACCCAACCAGGTGGACGACCTCGTCGACCACGTGGTAGGAAAAATACTGGACCAGCTCGACATCGAGCACGAGCTCTTCGAGCGCTGGGGCTAGTCGAACAGTCGCTGCAGCATCCATTCCGGTGTGAACACGATCTGGTCGTCGTACTCCTGGCCGTTGCCGATGAACAGCAGCGGCTTGCCGATGGTGTAGGCGATGGACAGCGCAGCGCCGCCCTTCGCGTCGGCGTCCACCTTGTTGAGAATGGTGCCGTCGATGGGGACGACCTGATCGAAGCGTTTCGCCTGCTCAACCGCGTCGTTGCCGGTGAGCGCGTCACCCACGAAAATAATCTTGTCCGGCTGAGCCACCCGCCGGATTTTTTTCATCTCGTCCATCAGGTTGACGTTGGTCTGCATCCGCCCGGCCGTGTCCAGCATGACGACGTCCTTGTACTTGGCCTTTGCATGCTGGATGGCGTCATAGGCAACGGCTGCCGGGTCGCTGCCGATGTCATGTTTGATCAGCTTCACCCCGAGATTGTCGGCATGCTGCTGCAGCTGCTCGATGGCACCCGCCCGAAAGGTGTCGCAGGCACCCATGACGCAGGTGTACCCCCGCTGCTGCAGCTGGTGCACCAGCTTGGCGATGCTGGTGGTCTTGCCGGTGCCGTTGACACCCACGAACATCAACACCACGGGCTTGTCGCTCTCCTCGACGAACGTCCAGAAGTCTTCCTCCGAAGACGACAAAATGTTGGCGATGGCTTTTTTCAGGGTCGCCCGGACCGCCTCCCCCGGTTTCTGCCGCGACATGGCGGGCAGCTGCCGCTTCACGGTTTTCTTGATGTCATCCACCACCGGCAGCGCCACGTCCGCCTCCAGCAGCCCCATCTCGAGGTCCCAGAGCAGCTCGTCCAGCTTTTTTTCGCTCATCGGGAGCTTTTTGCCTTTGCTCGCCATGTCGCCGCCCAGCTGTTTCTCCAGCTGCAGCTGTTTCTCCAGCTCGCTTTCCACCTTTTGCTCGACCTGCCGTTCGCGCTCCGTCTCCTCTACAACCTCCGCTTTTTCGACTTCCTGCTCGAGGGCGTCCTCGAACTTTTTGAATTTCTTTTTCAGAAAATCGAACATCTCAATCGCTGCCTTGGCCCTGCAACCGCTGTTGCAGTTCCTGGACACGCGCCCGGATGTCTTGGGATGCCTCGATGAGCTTTTCCTCCCGCTGCCGGAGCTCCTCGATGCGCTTTTCCAGGAAATCGCTGGCGGTGCTCACCGATTTCTCGACGACCACGTCGCTGCCCACGCCGGTGAGAACCTTCTCCGTGTCGGCTATGGTGGCCCGCATGAACACGTTGCCGCCCAGCGGGACGAGCATCTGCTCGCCCTTGGCACCTTCGGCTATTTCCTCAAGGGCGTCCTGGGCCTGCTGGCATTCCCCGATGAACTCGTCGAGGAGCTGCACCTGCCGGTAGAGCGTGTCCATCTGCTCCTGGTATTCCTGCAAAAGATATATGTCGTTTTGCTGCATATTTTCTGCTTCCATCATGATCACCTTTCAAGCTGATATCGAACGGCGAGGTTTTCCACGTCATCGACAGACAGCTCCACCACGTTTTCGATGCGGACCATCTTCCGCTTGACCTTGTGGTTGCTGCCGATGAGGGAAAGCACTTTTTCTCTGGCGCCGCCCTCGTCTTCGCTGACAACCTCTTTTTTGAAGGGTTGCCACGTGTTTTTCATGTAAAAGGTTCCTTCAACCCGGTATGCTTTTACCATTTTAATCACCTGCTAAACGCAATGCTTCTTCTATCCTGCCCATCTCGATGCCCGTGGTCGCGGTACCCATGACCGCTCCGCTGCCGTTGGCCACGATGCCCGCTCCCACGTAGGGAACGCCGTGATTGACGGTGCCGATGTCAGCCGGCACCCCGAACAGTGCTTCCATCTGCTCCTTTTCCCCCTCGGCTACCTTGGGATGGCACAGCAGCCCCCTGTTGGTGGCGACGGCGGCCATGCCCACGGTCTTTATCGACGAGATGGTGCCACGTTGCACCTCGACATCCAGCACGTCCTTTATATCATTTATCGTATCGTCCTGGAGCATGGGATGGACGAGGGCGCCGGTATCGTTGACGAGCAGGTTGTTGCCGGCTGCGTTGAACCTGTCCCGCATGACGAGCACGTTGCCGTCGAACTGCTGCCGCAGCGTGCCCAGCTCATGGTCGGTGATGAAATCGGTGACCACCGCTCCACGGGAGTTCATGGCGAGCAGCGACCCGGTGATGGGGCTGCCCCCGATGCCCAGCGTGGTGACGTCCACCTGGAGCGAGGCAGCCACCCGTTCCCTGCTTTTTTCGTCCAGGGAGGGGTCGACGAACGCGACGTCGTCGTTTGCCCTGCAGTAGACACCGAGATAGGGATTGTTGTTAAAATCCAGCCGTTTCAGCATGGTCACGACACTACGCCGCCTCCTTCTCCTGCTCCTCCTCGTCGGATTCCGCTTCTTCGGGGGTTTCCGCCGCTGCCGGTGCTTCTTCCTCTGGCTCCTCTGGGGTTTCCGCGGTGGTCTCCTCCTCGACGTCCTCCGGTTTTTCGGCCGGTTCCTCAGGCTCGGGCTCCTCTGGAGGCTCTTCTATCTCATCAGGGGCCTCCGCGGCCTCCTCAGCTTCCTCCACCTCCTCGATTTCCCCGGTAGCTGTCCCGGATTCCGCTTCTTCCGCCTCCGCCGGTTCTTCCTCCGGTATCTCCGTTGCTGCTTCCACGGGTTCTTCCGCTTCCTCGACCGGCGCTTTCTCCTCCTCAGCCTCGCCGCGCTCGACGACCTCCGCCTCCGGAGTGTACGCCCAGACGACGCCGTCGTCGCCCTTGACGCCCTTCACCCGTATACGACCCGGGATGTTCCCGCGGCCGCGACGCCATATGGCCTCGTTCAGGCTGGCATCCAGGTGCACCTCGTCGCTCTTCATGTGCTTGGCTAAAAAGCGCTGTATATCCTTCACTGCCCTGTTGGTGCGGCGGGGCCGCGGCAGTGATTTTGCCCGCATCAATGGAATGGTATAAATCCGTTCTTCTGGCATTTCATCACCGTTTTATTACTTTTTGAGATTGCTTCGGCGCCAGTGGCGGCGCTTGGGGTGGCGGAGAAACCGCCGGTTGGTCTTCATGATAATCCAGGCGGGAACGCGCCTGTTCTGCTTGGTCGCCCTGTTCAGGCGTTTCTTTTTCCCCAGAGACTTGTTTCGTGACATCATTTCCTCCGTATGTTTATATCTCGCTTTTTCGGCGTCAGTCGTTTGATGACCTCTTGAAACTGCTCGTCGTCAAGCTTTTCCTGTATACGCCCCATCTGGTAGAGCCGGATGAGCTGGTTTTCCATCATTTCCGCCCGCCGGGGCTGGGCGACGCGGATGCGGCCGAGCCGCTCCCGGGCCTTCGGGGTAAGGATTTGCCGCATGAGGGCTTTTTTCTGCGCCTGTACGTATTCCTCCTGTGCTTCCTGCTGCTCGCCCTGCTGTTGCTGCTGCATTTCCTCCATCATGCGCCGCTTGATATCCTCTGCATCCATACTTTCCACACAACTTATTTTATTTAAGGTTTATTATGCCGTCACGACCTCGTTGGCGACGCCGTCGACAAACGACTGTCCCTCGGATGTGACAACGCGCCCTTCGCCCTCGACCGTGGTCACCAGGCCGGCTGATTCAAGCTGCTGCAGGCAGGTTCGGACGATGGAGCCGCTGCCCTTCCGGCTCTTGTAGGGCTTCATCTTCCTGTCCCGCTTGCCGCCGTAGAAGCTGCGGAGCCGCTCCGTCCCGATGGGGCCGCGCATGTAGACCTTGCGCAGGATAGCGGCGATGCGGGTATACCACCAGTCCGGGTTGTCCGGCTGCCGCTCCCGGTGGACGCCGGTTTTCACCCAGGCGGCCCACTCGGGCGGCTCGATGTCGTAGTCGTTTTGCAGCCGCTGCGAGAGCGAGGCGATGAGCTCATCTGCTGGAACATCATATGCAGTCGTCATTTTCTCATCGCCCAATGCGGAAGGTATATAAAATCTTTTCACCGTCCACCTGGGGGGGGGGGGGAGCGACATCGCCGCTGCCGCGTTCTGTACATAGGAAGCAGGCGAATGGCAAAAACCTATATTCCCCGTTAGCATTTCTGATATAATGCCCTTTAAAAAATCGAAGCTGATGGAGTTTCCCCGGGATGTCATCGCCGGCCACAACGTCATCGAGGAAATCGTCGACCTCTGCGAAAAGGTACACCTGGGAACCCATCCGCTCGTGGTGCACGACGAGACAACCAAGGAGCTCGCCGGCAACACGGTCATCAACATTTTGCAGGACAACGACTACACGGTGGACGACGTCGTCGTCGGCCAGGCCACCATGGACGAGATAAACCTGGTCCAGCGGCATGCCACCAAATGGGGTATCGAGTCACTCATCGCCGTGGGCGGCGGCACCGTCATCGACATCGCCAAGCTTGCCTCGTTCAACTACGGCGTCCCCTTCGTCAGCGTGCCCACCGCCGCCTCCCACGACGGCATCGCCTCCCCCCGGGCATCCGTCAAAGAGGAACAGGGGTCGGTGTCCAAGCAGGCACGCTCGCCCGTGGCGGTGCTCGCCGACACCGCCATCATCTCCAAGGCCCCCTATAGGATGCTGGCGTCGGGATGCGCCGACGTCATGTCCAACCTGACCTCTATCATGGACTGGCAACTGGCCTGGCGCCTCAAACGGGAATACTATAGCTCGTTCGCCGTCGCGCTGGCCGAAACCGCCGCCAACCTGTTGATGGAAAACGCGGAGTACATAAAGCCCGGCATCGAGGAGTCGTCATGGATCGCGGTGAAATCCATGATCGTTTCAGGCGTGGCGATGTCCGTTGCCAACTCGTCCCGGCCGGCCAGCGGCGCCGAGCACATGTTCAGCCACGCCCTGGACAGCATCGCGCCCGGCAAGTCGATGCACGGCGAACAGTGCGGCGTGGGCTCCATCATGATGATGTACCTCCACGGCGGCGACTGGAAGGGCTTCCGGAAGGCGTTGAAAAAAATCGGGGCGCCCACCACGGCCCGGGAACTCGGCGTCACCGAGGAGGAAGTGGTCAAGGCGCTGCTCATGGCCCAGAAGGTCCGCCCCCACCGCTACACCGTCCTGGGCGCCGATGGATTATCTGCGGACGCAGCCGAGCACCTCGTCAAGGTCACCGGGGTGGCATAACATGACGTTTGTAACGCTCATCGGAAAAAAACTGGCACATGAGGGCGCCGATTTCATATATGTCGGCGTGACCTCGGAATGCCGGGGCTGCCGGCTGAAAACGGTCTGCTCAAATCTCAAGGAGGGGCGCCAGTATCGGATCACAAAGGTGCGGGACAAGCACCACGACTGCGAGCTGCACGAGGGCGGCGTGGTCCCCGTCGAAATCGAAAAACTATCCATCGAGACCACCATCTCCAGCGACGCGGCCAAGGGAACCGAGGTCAGCTACACGGAGGTCACCTGTGACAACGTGGGCTGCGAGCTCTACGCCATCTGCCATCCAGGGGTAGCAGAAAAAAAATACCGCGTCCTCGAAATCGTCGACGACGTCGACTGCCCCGAGGGCTACAACCTCAAACGCGTCCTCCTCGACGACTGAGGCAACATAGGTTCTGTACAATAGTCGGATGATAGCGCGATAGCTCTTGTTGTACAAGAACGGGATTGTCATCTGTTAATGCGATAAAATCACGCTGGATATAGACAGCTTTATAAACAAATATTGGATTATCTTTTTTTAATGCAATACATAGAGGGGAGATGGAAATCTGTCATTGCTCTCTGCATTGTGGGCATCATTGTTGGCACACCGATGTATACAGCTGTCAGAGTTTTTGGGGAGCCACTAGCTGTGGATGACGGCGACTGGAAGAAGACGTTTGGCGGTCCGGAGACCGAATGGGGACACTCCGTTGCGGAGACAGCGGACGGCGGCTACATTATAGCCGGGGATATACATACGGACGTCTGGCTGATAAAAACAGATGGGCAGGGCGTCATGGAGTGGAACCGGACCTATGGCGGATCTTATCGTGACCGTGGATGGAGTGTGCAGCCTACCCGTGACGGCGGCTACATCATCGCTGGAGAGAAAGGTGGCGGTGCAGACCGACAGGATGACGTCTGGCTGATAAAAACAGATGGGCAGGGCGTCATGGAGTGGAACCGGACCTATGGAGGCTCGCTCTACGATGGCGCCCGCTCGGTGATGCGGACACTGGACGGTGGCTACATCCTGGCGGGAGAGAAAGATGCCTATTACGGGCAGGGTGACATCTGGGTGATAAAGACCACGGCAGATGGCAGCATGACCTGGAACACCACTATTGGAGGAGCAGGCAGAGATCTCGGCTATGCCATCTGTCCCAGCCACGACAACGGTTACATGGTAGCTGGGTTTGTGGCCGGTGAGGGTGGCTGCCTCATCAAGATAGACGGCCAGGGCAGCCGGGAATGGCGCATCAGCGTTGCCGACGGGATCTACGCTGTCCAGCCCACCGTGGATGGCGGCTACATCCTGGCGGGCTCCGTCCACCAGGAAGGCCCGCCCTATGCACATACGGATATGCTGCTGGTGAAAACCGACAGCAAGGGCAGGGTGCAGTGGCAGACGTCGTTTGGCACCTTCCATTATGAGCATGGCCAAAGTGTGGTGCAGACCAGCGACGGTGGTTTCCTGCTGGCAGGGCATACCGTGGCGGTTCGATCTACACAGCATACGGGGAGCCTGTATGACATATGGCTGATTAAAACGGATGGCGAAGGTGATGAGCAATGGATGAAACGCCTGGGCGGCAGCCACTATGAGCATGTCTCCGCGGTCATCCAAGCCAGCGAGGAAGATTACGTGTTGGTGGGAGACACGTATTCCTATGGAGCTGGCGGCTATGACGTCTGGCTGGTGAAGACGGGAGTGCCTGAGGTCACTATTGAATTGGATGGCATCTGGAATGGATGCACCGTCACCAACACAGGTGAACGGGATCTAGCGGATGTTTCATGGTCAATCGACGTGGATGGCATGGTCTTGTTTGGAGGACATACCGCGGGAACCATTGACCTGCTGCCCGCGGGAGAGACAGCTACTATCGGAATGGGTTTTACGTTCGGGTTTGGCCCCGTACGGATGGTGATAACGGCGGCTGAAACAGCGACAATAGTCCCCTGTTTCCTTATAGGAAATATTATAGTCGCCGTGTAACCAGTGAGGGAACGGAGGTGGTAGCGGCTGTTACTGCGGCTAGAGTAACCCAGATAGCATCCGTGTTTTAGACCCGTCCATAATTGGTTGGAGTGGCCGATATGCCTCCGGCATTTGCAAACTCCTTCAGATACATAACATCACGGCTACTCTTGAGTTCTGTCACATTCGTAGGTGATAACCTCTTACTCAATATACCGCCTGACTGTCGAACAGAACTTCAACCAGATTTAACAATATTTATATATGGTCATCCTGATTATCGGATATGCAGGGATGGGAACGCATAGGTACCTTTGGGAGAACCCTTCAGATTCACGGCAAGGGTGAGCGCCGGCGTATCATCGACCCGGACGGCCACGTCGTCGTCGAATACGACATGAGGGCATAAATACCCTTTTTCTGTTACAGCCGGGATGATGGAACCACAGGCGCTGCAGCACGTGCTCGCCACGCTGCGCACCATACTCCGGGACAGCGACCGCTTTTCCGGAACGGTAGACGTCAACCTGGACGCCGGCTCGTTCAGCGCTAGCCTTTCACCGGAGCAGTTCGCCCCGCTGCAGCCCGCGCCGTCCGGCCGTACAGCGGCGCTAGATGGGAGTTCCATCCGGGCGCTCGACGGTCTCTCTTTTGTGGTGTCGGTGTGCCGGGCTGCCGCCGTGACCGCGGACGAGGACATGGTGCGGGATACGCATGTCTCCGATATGCGGGCGGCTGCGCTGTCCCGTGACACCTGCGAGGAGGTTTTTCTGGACGCCTACCGTGAGCTGTCCGATGTGCCGCCGCCATCGGTGCCCGATACGGTGGAAGAGGCTGCGGGGGCGCTGCGCGGATTGCAGGAGCAGGCCCTGGCCCGCGCCATGATCGGGCAGCTCGACGGGGGAGACCTGTGTCTGCTGGACGGCGCCCTGCATGGCAACCGGTGGCTGCAGCCCGTGGTCGATGCTACGTGTCGGCTGGCCGCCGAATGCGACGTTCATCTCGCTGCGGTGTCCAAGCGGAGCGACCTGGCCGCCCGGGGTGTTCCGCTGCTGTACTGGATACGGCGACATGGCGACCGGACGCTGCCCGGCCGGCGGTGGCGGTATCCGCTGTCCGAGGAGCGCTGTATCTATGTGGCGAAGCTGCACCCCGCGGCCCGGCATGTCTTCCGCATAGATGTCAATCCATACGACGGGGAGCCGGGGGAGGTGCTGCCGCGGCTGGCGTCGCTGTCCGATGACGTGGCGACGCTGGGCTATCCGTATCCGCTGGCCGCTGCTCATCGAGCCGTGGTAGTCACCGCCGACGAGGCGTCCTACTGGCAGCGGCGGCTGCGGGAGCAGGCGCTAAACGAGGGCTTTACCCGTGACGACTGGGAGGGATTGTTTTATGACTACCATGCGTATTTAGGGTGATAGCATGCTGGGACGAATCATTGGCAACACCGTCACCGAAATCGTGTTTCGCTGCCCCTACAGCCGGGAGGTCACCCTGGGGGAGATCGTGGTCGCCGACGACATGGAAAGAGACGCGCGCTTTTTCCTGCGGGTGGTGGACCTCCGCTACGGGCAGGAGGGCTCCGACCAGTGGGGGCTCCGCACCGCCGGGGAGATGCTGGCGCTGGACGACGCGGAGCAGGAATACCGGATGCGGGACAAGGAACGCCGCCTGTTCAAGCTGGCGGTCTGCGCCCCGCTGGGCGTGCTCCGCGACGGCTGCTTCGAGCGACCTCGCATGTTGCCGGCGCATTTTTCGGTGGTGCGACGGGCCGAACCGGACGACTACGTTTTCCTGGATCAGCATATGGGCGACATCGAGGTCGGCTGCCTGCGCAGCGGCCAGCAGGACATCGACGTTGCCGTCGCCGTCCGGGGCTCGCTGCTTTCCCATCACGTGGGCATCTTTGCCACCACCGGCATGGGGAAAAGCAACCTGATGCGCGTGTTCGCGGCCTCGGTCATGCGGCAGGGCCGGTATGGCCTGCTCATCGTCGACCCGCACGGCGAATACTACGACGGCGGCCAGGACGGCAAGGGCCTCCGCCATCATCCCATGGCGGAGCGGTCGCTGGCCGTATACTCGCCGCATCGCCTTCCGGGACCGCACACCACGCTGCAGCTGGCCGCCACCGAGATAACCGTGGGCGACGTGCAAAACATTTTCTCGTTCTCCGACGCCCAACGTGACGCATTGCACGCCCTGGCCGGACGCTACCGGGAGCGCTGGCTGCTCAGATTGGCCCAAATGAGCATAGACGAGCTGGTCATCGAGTTCGACCAGAAGATACACGAGTCGACGTTCGGGGTGCTGCAGCGCCGGGCGGAGCGCATCCTGGCCTCCGACATCGTGCACACGGATGAGAGCGTGGCGGTGACCGACGACGTGCTAGCCCGCCTACGGCAGGGTATGACGGTGCTGGTGGACACCTCGGGGCTCTATGAATACGAGGAGCTCCTGGTCGGCGTGGTCCTGGCCCGGCGCATCCTGGGGTGCTACAAGGCATGCTACCGGGACCGGGAGCGGTTCAGCCAGCTGCCGCCCGTACTCGTCACCATGGAGGAGGCCCAGCGGGTGCTCCGGGAGCGGCAGGGCGCATTTGCCCGGATTGCCCGGGAGGGCAGGAAGTTCAAGGTCGGCCTGTGCGCCATCACCCAGCAGCCCCGGTTGATACAGGATGAGTTGCTCTCCCAGTTCAACACTTTTTTCATCCTGGGGCTGGCCGACGAAGGCGACCGAAACATCATCAGGAGCTCGGCGAAGCAGGATCTTTCCAAGCTGGAGAAAGAGATTCAGACCCTGGAGGCCGGCGAAGCATTGATAACCTATCCCGGGGCGCCGTTTGCCATCCCCGCCCGCATTCACTGGTACGACGACTACCTCGAGCATATCGACGATGTCGACGCATCCACCCGGCAGACAGCCCGCCTGGACGAGGACTTTTACTGATGGAGCTGCACGGCAAACATGTCGGCGTCGCGGCGGTGCTGGCCGCCAGCGTGATGTGGGCCATCGAGCCCATTGCAGCTCGGCTTTCCTACGGCAACGCGGACGCATTGCACACCGTGGCCATCCGGGCCATCGTGGTCGCAGCCGTGGCGTTTTTCTATGTCGTTGCAACACGGCGAGAGACGCTCCATGTCTCCCGCCGGGAGCTGCCGCCGCTGGTCTACCTCGCCGTGGTGGGCACCCTGTTCGCCGACGCATTGTACCTGCTGGCATTGCAGCGGACCGCCGTGGTCAACGCGGTGCTCATCGGCCATCTGCAGCCGGTGTTCATCGTCGCGTTGAGCATCCCGCTGCTCAAAAAAGACCGTCTCACCGCATACGACGGAGCGGGCATCACGCTGATGATGTTTTCCGCCTGGCTGGTGAGCACCCGGACCCCGTCGCGTATCATCTCGCTCGAGTTCGGTACCTGGGGGGACGCGTTCGTGCTGGCGGCCACCGTCGCCTGGGCGTCCACCGCGGTGGCCATGCGAAAATATCTGACCGGGTTGCATGCCGGGGTCATCACCTTTTACCGCTTCGCCCTTGCCTCGCTCGTCATGCTGGGCTACCTGGCCGCCCGGGATCTGCTCGTGGTCGCCAACGGCTGGCAGGTGGTGGTCGGCGTCGTGGTCGCCGTGGGCACCATCCTGTACTACGAGGGATTGAAGCGGCTGAAGGCGGCCCAGGTCTCCGCCCTGGAGCTCGCCGCACCCTTCTTTGCAGCGATACTGGCCTGGCTGGCGCTGGGCGAAGCGGTCACCGGGATGCAGATGGCCGGCCTGATGTTCCTCGTTTTTGGCGTGCTCCTCCTGGCCCGCCGGGAACGGCTGCCGCAGGAGCCCCTGTAGCCGCCGGCTGTTTTCCGGGGCATGGCCGTTGTAGTCGTTGTTGAAGTAGCCGTACACGTCCTGCACCGGCAGGGTGCGGATGACGTCCGCCCAGCACCGCGGTCCATGACGACCCGGATATCCGGCACCGACCGGCTGTCCACCGGGCGGCTGCAGCGGCGGGGCTAACCTTTTATGGCCCGCCACAATCAGGGCCGTGGGCAACGAATGGAACGCCATCGCCGAAAGCTTCGACGAAACCAGGCGGCATCCCTGGCAGGAATGCCTTGACTTTATCGCAGCGCATGACGGCATCGGCCTGGACATCGGATGCGGCAAC
>JAWOAW010000024.1:0-8069 GCA_046498345.1 Thermoplasmatota archaeon | reverse complement strand
CCGGTTCCGCCTGTAGTGCTGCAGCGTTCGTCATGTCACTCACGTCCTCTTCGCTCGCGGAGACGGTGGACCACGGCAACCCGCCTCGCGTCCGACCACCCCGCCGGTGCCGCGGTTGCGGCGCAGAATCGTCCTTCCCCAAAGTGCCATCCTTGGAGCGCCGGAGAGCCTTGCCGTCCACAGCAACGACTTCTCCCTCCGTCACTTCAGAGCTAGCCTGCACCCACTCCAGAAAACAGCGCAGATGGCAACGACGAGAGTATCACTCAGTTCATGCAGCTTGGTATGAACCGCGATTGCATGCTATAGTGGGGGGTAGTTGGACGAACGGTGTCTGCCTGGGTGCGGCTTACATGATGCAGGGATGGCTGCGAGAGGGCGGGCCGGCACCTTGGGAGTTGCACCCCATACTGACTGACCAGGGGCTGGCGGCGGACGTAGAGGCCTCGCCTTCGAAGGAGAAGCCGAGGAAGGCTACAGCAGCGGTTGAGTTAGGAGGAGGCGCAATGACTGTAGATGTGAGTGAGTCGAGGTGCTCGACGACACGCGGTATACCCAGGCCGGGGAGCAAGCCATGGCGTTCATCTGGCGGCATCTCCAGGCAGACGGGGGCATACTCCATCGATACCGGGGCGGCCACGTCATGGAGCAGCGGTTCGCAACCGACTTTGCCTTTGTCATCTGGGCGCTCATCGAGCTCTACATGGCCACGTTCGCTCCCATCTACCTGGAGCGAGCCATCCAGGTGCAGGAGGACATGTTCGAACGGTTCTGGGATACAGAGGACGGCGGCTTTTTTCTCACCGAGCAGGGCAGCGACGTTCCGCTTACCAGGAGCAAGCCCACCGAGGACGGCGCCCTGCCGTCAGCCAACGCCGTCGCCATGTACAACCTGCTCCGGCTCGGCCATCTCACCGGTGACCCCCGATGGGGCAGCCATGCGGAGGAGCTCCGTATGCTTTCCGCTCCGGCCCGGCGGTGGCCCACGGCCCATGCCATGTGGCTGTCGGCCCTGGAAATGGCGTTCGGCACCCCGCGGGAGCTCGTGGTCACCGCGCCCCGGCAGGAGGACGCCATGGCCGCCATCCGGACCATCCAGCGGCACTATCTTCCCCACACCGTCATACTGCTCAAGGCAGACGGCATCGAGGACGTCGCCCCGTATACCGCGTCGCTGGAAACCGGCGAGGAGCCGACGTTTTACGTCTGCACCGGCCAGGCATGCCGGGCGCCGACCGCCCGCATCGATGAGGCGCTCGACGAGCTCGACCCGCCCGTACGGCATACCGCTTCCCCGCAAACCTGAGGACATCCGATTCCCTCCCGGGATTCATCGAGAGCAGCCAGACGTTCAGGGTGTCCATCCCCGGGCAGGGACCGGTGCGGTTTATCAGCCGTTTCGGCTGCCAGGTGAGAGTTAACCTTTTAAGAACCCGGCCGATAACATATATATGACCAACATAAAGGACATGCTTGAAATAGCGATGAAGGCCGAGATCGATGCTGCCGACAACTACGGCCGCGCCGCCGACCAGACCGACCTGTTCCTGCTCAAAGACAAGTTCACCCTGCTGCAGAACGAGGAAAACGGCCACCGCCGGGTTCTGGAAAAACTCTACGCCCAAAAATATCCCGAAAAAGAGCCGGAGCTTCCCGCCAGCCAGGACATGCCGTTCAAGGAGTTCTCCGAGTACGCGGTCAAGCCCACCATGCAGCCCTCCGAGATCATCGAGGAAGCCATGGCCGGCGAACAGCGCGCCCGTGACTTCTACCTAGACATGGAAAAACAGATGGAGGGCGACAAGGAAAAAGCCATCATGCGCTACCTGGCCAGCATGGAGGAAAGCCACTACCATCTGCTGAAAAGCGAGCTGGAGATGGCGCAGAACTTTGAGCTCTACGACGAAGTCCACGAGATGATGCACGTCGGGCCATAGAGCCCCGGCATCTTTTCCCTCTTTTTTAGAACATTTATATAGCAACCCGCTATTTGCAGCCGATGGACGACACCGAATGGCTGGCCATCCTGGCCATGGGCGGACTGTTCCTGGCGGCCCAGTTCATCGCGCTGGCGGCCATACATCCATTCCAGGCAGCCGGGGTGCAGGCCTTCGAAAACCCGGACGACCCGGCCAACATTCTCCAGATCGTGCTCGTCGTCGTCGTGTTCACCGCCGTCATCCTGTTCATCGCCCGGTACCGGCAAAACATCATCAAGTACATCATCCTCTTCGTGTTTTTCTTCTCCCTGCTCTACATCTTCGAGGCATTTCTCCTCGTTCTCACCTCGCATGGCCTGGCGTCCACCGTGGGCGCCTTCGCCCTCGCTGTCGGAGGCATCATCCTGCTCCTGCTGCACCCGGAATGGTACGTCGTCGACGGCATCGGGGTGCTCATGGCGGGCGGCATCATCGCCATCTTCGGGACGTCGCTGTCCATCCCGCTCGTCATCGCCCTGCTCGTCATCCTGGCCGTCTACGATGCCATCTCCGTGTACAAGACCAAGCACATGCTCAGCCTGGCCGACGCGGTGGTCGGCGAAAACCTGCCCTTGCTCATGGTCGTTCCAAAAAAGCAGGGGTACTCGTTCCTGGAGCAGGCGGAGCTGGGGAAAAAGCGCGACGCCCTGTTCATGGGCCTCGGCGACGCCATCATCCCCGGCATTTTAGGTGCAGCAGCATATCTTGCAGCTGGCTTGACTGTTGCCGTCGTAACCATCCTGGGTACCCTCGCCGGCTACTTTTATCTCATGCGGCTGGCCGCCACTGGCAACCCGCAGGCCGGTCTGCCCTGCCTCAACGGCGGCGCCCTCGCCGGCTACCTGCTAGCAAGTCTCGCTGTCCATGGCTCCATCATTGGCTTCTAGCCGCCTAGGGATGCCAGCCGCACCGCCGGCAGACGATGTGGTTGCGGTGGACGAGCGTCCCCCCGCACTCAGGGCATTCCAGCTCCCGGAGCAACGTTGACAGCCAGGCCTGCTGTATCTCTGGCTCGTCGGCTGTCCTCACCCGCTCCAGCAGCTCCCGCTCCCGCTCCGTGGACACGATGGCGGCCAGGCGGTCCAGCGGCAGCCGCTGCGTGGTAACCCCCGGGGGCTTGCCAACCGCCACCGCCAGAAAGATCCCGGAGACCAGCCCGCCGACATGGGCGAGATGGGCCACCCCGTCAGATATGCCGCTGAACACGTAGAGCGTCTCCATGCCCGCGAAGACCAGCGTGGCCACGATGACCGGCATCCGGATGAACAGGACGATGAACACCGGCAGCGGCATCACCACCTGGTCGCGGGGGTACAGCGCCGCGAAGCTCCCCAGGATGCCGAAGATGGCGCCGGAGGCCCCCACCAGGGCGATGCCGCTATCAAGGTTGAAAGCGGTGAACAACAGTGCCCCGGCGATGCCCGTCGCCACGTAGAGCCCAAAAAACCGGCTGCTCCCGATACGCTGCTCAAAGGGCACCCCGACGAGCAGGAACACGATCATGTTCATCAGGATGTGGACGAAGTTGGCGTGGACGAACATCGAGGTGAACAGGGTATACAGCTGCGGCGCATCCTGCAGATAGGATGGCCTGAACGCCAGCTCCTTGAACACCGTGGACTGCGCCGTCGAAAACGACAGCGTCGGAGAGGTCAGCATCAGCAGAAAAAAGATGACGAAGTTGACCACGATGATGGCCTGCGACATCAGGATACGCTGCTTCGCCGCATAGGCCAGCCCGCCGACGATGATGAGAAACGCGATGAGCGAGCCGTCGACGACGTGGCCGACCAGGACGTCCACAACGGCAAGCATGGCTAACCCCTCCAGTGGCGAAACAGCACCGCAGCGGCAGCCGTCCAGACCACGGCCACGGCGAACAGTCTGACATGCTCATAGCGTATCATCGACGTATGCTCCCTCTCTTCTCCTGCAAGATGCCAGTCGTGGTTAAATACCTTTGCGAAATACGCCGCCACCCCCGGATGTTCCACGATGACGCCCAGCTCCCGGTTACAGCGGACCGCGTTCTCATTCCAGTTTATAGACGAAACCAATGTGGCGTTGTCCACCACCGCTCCCTTGGTATGCACGTTGACCAGCGCCGACGCATTGGCATACACAAAGCGGGATGACAGGTTCCACCGTGCAAGATACGCCCGCGTCAGATTGTTGGCATCGCAGCTGGACAGATAGGAGGGATTCTGGTTCATGAGCACCCGGACGTCGGTGCAGCCCCCGCTCTTACCGGCGAGGCAGGCCAGAAACGGGCTGATTTCGTCGCTCCAGCGTGGCTCAATGTAGGCCTGCTCCACCAGGATGCGCTCCCGCCCGCCGTTGAGCATCCCCCGGATGGCGCGCTCGGCGTTGTCCGGCGCCGCGACCACGGTGCAGGCAAAGGTGCCCTGGACGGTGCGGGCCGGGCAGCAGGGCCGGTAGTCTCCCCGGGGCGGCCACCGGGGCGGCAGATACATGTCCGGCGGCGCCCCATATGTTTCGTTGGAGGCGTTGAAGGCGACAACGTCACTTCCGGACAGGTCATCCTGCAGCACCCGGCGTATGAAGCGGGCGATGCTTTCGTTGCGGAGCACGATACCCCATTCCCGGTTGCCGTAGCTCGCCGCGGGCGACATGCCCGTGACGCCCCAGTTGGCCGAGGTGACAATGGCCGTGCTGTTGTCAACAACGGCGTATTTCGCGTGATTGTACCGGTAGCGCCGCCGCCCCTCGCCGTGGTACATGTACCGGACGTCTCCGCCCGCCCCGGCGATACGCGCCGCCATGTAGCGCTGCTCTATGCTCAGGCCGCCGACCGGCTGTCCCTCCAGTAGCAGGGTGACCGAGACGTTGCGTGCCGCCGCCGCGCAGACGGCGTCGCACAGCCAGGGGTTGGTGAACGTGTACAGGTTGATGTAGAGGCTGTCCGTGGCGTTGGCTATCTCTTCTTTGACGACGGAGAACGCGCTGTCCGGCGAGGCGAACGCCGTCACGTTGCCCGTAAAGGTGACCTCGTATGGCTGCCATGATGAGGCGTCCAGGTGCCGGGTGCGCCAGTCGCTGCCGGTGTTGCTGTCCCCCGTGATGTTGCCCCGGTAGAGCAATACGCCCTCCCCCGGGGCGGATACCGGGGGGCCCTGCCAGCCCGGGCTGCCCCGGCTGTCGCCGTATGCCACGCTGTCGATGGTATGGTTGTATCCGTCTTTGAGGCACAGCGCGGCGCCGTCGTTGGACAGGATGAACCATCCGTGTTCCTCCAGGGCTGGCGCGTGGCCGTCGTTGCCGTAGGCGTAGTCTGCGCTGTGGCCGGTGGCCGCCTGGTATGCGGAGGCGTTTTGCGCGATGTGGAGCGTGCCGTGCGCCGGGATGTGGATGTTGGGGAACACCACCCGGGTCTGCCGGTCGAGGCGCCGGTGCGGCGTGGTGGTGAGCCGCCAGTGGTAGAGGTTGACCGCCCGGCCGGTGGGATTGTGGATGCAGATGTATTCGTTGTCGTCGCCCGGATATGGATGCGGGTAGAGCTCGGATATCAGCAGGCGCTGCTCCGCCGATGTGGGATTGTTCCGCCGAACGGTCACATTTGTCGCGGCGACGTTGTTTCTGCTGGTGCCGTCGATGTGGGCCAGGATGCTGTGGTTTCCTGTCACGCCGGAGGTGTCCCAGGTGATGCGTGGACGCCGGTAGACGTTGACGCTGTCGTAGTGCCGCCGTGCTATCAGATGCCCTTCGCTTATGCTGTCGAGGTAAAAGGACACCGTGACGTCCGATACGACGTCGCTGCCGTGGTTGTCAACCCGGGCGGTGACGGTGGGGAGGGCGCCCTCTCTGACCTCCGGGGGTGCGCGTATCCATGTGACGCTGAGGTCGCTGCCGTTTCCGGTGCCGGCTGCGGGCAGCGGGAGGAAGAGCAGGATGACCACGACGGCTGCTGTCCATTTCATCGTTTCCGGCGGGGGAAGCGGGCCCGAGGGGATTTGAACCCCTGCTCTACAGCTTAGGAGGCTGTCGCCCTGTCCAGGCTGGGCCACGAGCCCATGGGCGGTATAATAGCCGTGATTTATTAAGTGTTACTGGAGGGAACTAACAGAAAATTATAACTGTGGCCTGTGGATTGTATTGTACGATGCAAGAAAAAGAATTGGAGGCACGGTTGCGGGAACTGCCTCCCGAGGAAAAAAAAGAAATTTTGGATTACGTAGAATTTTTATTGAGCAGGCGACGGTTGGAGCAAGGGAAGAAAAAATTTGGTTTCGGCTGGGAGGGTGCGTTAAAGCACATAGGGGACAGATATGATGCTGTTGAACTGCAGCACAAGTCCAGGGAGTGGAGATAGTGTACCTTGTGGATACCAACGTATTCTTGGAGATATTGCTACAGCAGGAAAAGAACGAGGCCGGAAAGCAATTTCTGGAAGAACACGCTGGAGAATTGTTCATTAGCGATTTTTCTTTGCATTCCATCGGGTTATTCTGTTTCGGTTTGAGAAGCACAATGTATTCAAAGTATTTGTTGCCGATACACTGTCTGCTGTATCTCTGCTGACGTTATCTGCTGACGCCTATCAGGAGCTACCGGCAATAACGGAGGAGAATGGCCTTGATTTCGACGACGCCTATCAGTATATGGTTGCTCAAACGAACAATTTGCATATCGTCACCATGGACCGTGACTTTGAAAGGGTGAGCGATGTTAAGGTGGTATGGATTTAATCTCCTCCGAAACCGCATAAGCAAGGAGAGCATAAATCTCGATGAGGGTGGGTTTTACCTAGGCATGTCGGCCCGACGGATATCGAACGTTCATAGCGTGGCCTCCATGCCGGCTTTGCTGCGCAGGATGTAGCGATATCTGGCCTCGAAGTCATTGTATGCCTGTCTGGTCCGTCGGGCGACGTCGTGGACGAAGCCAGTGTCTCTGGCGAACAGGAGCTGTCCCTTGAACACCTCTTTTTGCATGTAGAGGGGCAGGAGCTGGAACATGGAGACGTCGTACTGCTGGGGGAGAGACCCGCTGATGGTGAAGAGCAGGTCGGCCAGCTTCTCCCGGTTGGAGATGTCGTAGTAGAGGCAGAGGTCGATGTCTGAGCGGGTGGTCGCATCGCCGTGGGCTGCGGAGCCGAACAGGTATACGAACTCCAGCCTGTCGAAGTGTGGGAACTGTTCCAGACGATTGAGGAGGCGTTTCGTGTCCACGCCGATACATCTCCGCGGATGCTTTAAACATTTTGATTCCTGAGCCGTGGCATCGTCAGCTCTGAACGGCAGCACAAAGTATAAGTATACTTTTGTATATATTGTATACAATGGCTCCGATTTCGGCGAGGCTCAACGAAAAACTGCGGAAGGACATCCAGAACTTCATGGAGGAGGAAAAGCTGGAGAGGAGCACGGCGATCCGGAAACTACTCGAGAAGGCACTGACTGAATGGAAACGGGAAAAAGCCCTGGAATGGCTGGAACGAGGCGCCATATCGTTTGTTGAAGCCGCGCATATGGCGGAGATGAACGTCTGGGACTTCGCCCGGCTGGTCGCCGACCGTAAAACAATCTGGATACGGGACATGGACAACATACGGCGGGACCTCGAGGCCGCATAGATGCTCGTGTTCGATGCCACCCCACTGATATATCTGGCGAAGGCAGCGGAACTGGAGCGGCTGGATGCACTGGAAACGGAAAAGGTGATCCCGGAGGCTGTGTACGCTGAGGTGGTGACGACGGGGAAGGAAAAAGAGGTTGCTGACGCGTTCGTGGTTGAGAAATGCGTGGAAACGGGAGTGTTCAGCGTTGAGGCCGCTCGTCGTGGCGACGTTTTTGCCATGCTTCGAGGAAATCGGCGCCTGAGCGAGGCGGATGTGGCCGTGCTTGCGATGGCGAAGCAGCGGGGCGGGACGGCGATACTGGACGATGACTACGCCCGGAGCATCGCCGCGGTCGAGGGCATCGACAACAGGGGCACCATATTTCTCATTGTCAGGCTGCTCAGGCGAGGGACGATGACCCCGGGCGAGGCAAAAAAGACGGTTGACACGATGATAGACTGCGGCTGGTATTGCTCCATCGACCTCTACAAGGAGATAGTGAATACGATCCT